>CAIYDQ010000071.1 GCA_903925075.1 uncultured Geobacter sp. | reverse complement strand
CATACTCCGCCCTGGAACCGTTCCTCAGGCGTTCCCCGATGCTCTCCGTGGCTGACGGAATCCGTTCGTGGCCACACATGTCAGATATTGTCAGCAATTGTAAGATATTAAAGGTTTAACCGCGGACGGAACTGATATATATTGCCTGCGGGTTGCGGCCTCGCCATCAGCCAAACCATGAGGCGCGCCAGGCCCCGCCCCGCTACCAACCGCCAAAGACGAATCGGATGTCCCCACATGCCCCTGCAACTGCCTGCAAAAAAAGACAAGATCCTGATAATCGACGACACGCCGGACAATATCGTGCTGCTGAACAGCCTTTTGTGCGACGATTACCAGATTTTCTTCGCCACCAACGGTCTCGACGGACTAGAACTCGCCCTGCTCAACAAGCCGGACTTGATCCTTTTGGACATCATGATGCCCGGCATCGACGGCTACGAGGTTTGCCGCACGTTGAAGCGCCAGACGGAGACCAGCCAGATCCCGGTGATCTTCATCACGGCGCTGGTGAGCGCGGAAGAGGAGGCGCGAGGGCTCGAGATCGGCGCCATCGACTACATCTCCAAACCGGTAAGCCCCCCCATCGTCAAAAACCGTATTCGCAACCACTTGAAATTAAAGCGCCACAGCGACATGCTGGAACTGCTCGGCGAGGAACTGACCCGTAAAAACCGCCAGCTTGAGGTGCTGGCCATGCAGGATGGGCTGACCGGCCTGGCCAACCGGCGCTTTTACGATCAGCAGCTGGATATCGAGATTCGACGCGCTGCCAGGAACAATACTCCCTTGTCGCTGATTTTTGCCGACATCGACTTCTTCAAACCTTACAACGACCACTATGGCCACCTGGCCGGCGACGACTGCCTGCGTTGCGTCGGCGCCTTGCTGCAGCGGTTGTTCCGGCGCAGCGGGGACTGCGCGGCCCGCTACGGTGGCGAGGAGTTCGCCGTCATTCTCCCCGGCGCCGACGCCGACACCGCCCTGCTGATGGCGCAAGCGCTGGTTGGCGAGTTGCAGGCCGAGGGTATCCCGCATGAGTTCTCCGAAGTCTCGGTCCATGTCTCCATGAGTCTGGGAGTGGTGACCGCCCTGCGCGTCGATGGCAAGGACGCAAGCTGGTTCAACGGCCAGGCGGACGCCGCCCTTTACCTCTCCAAGCATGACGGCCGCAACCGGGTAACCGCCCTGCCCCATGACGACTAGCGGGAACGGCAAAAGGAATCCGACCATGACCGCTATTGCCAAAGCCGCCTCGCGGACGGCTCCCTTGCGGCTCTGCTTTTGGCTGCTGCTGACGGCGGCGCAATTGGGCTGTTCCCCGTCGACGGACAGGCTCGAAGAGGGAGGGAGCAGGCAGCGTAAGCTGCCGATTACCTTCAGTCAGGGAGGAGGGCTTGCGGTCCTGCCGTTAATCGCCAAGGAACAGGGCTTCTTCGACACGGCGGGCATAGCCGCCACCATAGTCAACAAAGGCGACGGCAAATCGTCCCTCGACTCGCTCCTGTCCAAGGATTGCGTCTTTGCCACCTGCGGGGAAACTCCGTTGGCCGCCCTCGGTTTCAGCCGCGACGACTTCGTCGTGCTGGCCAGCATCTCCAGCTCCGAGAGCGCGACCAAACTGCTGGCTCGACGCGACGCCGGCATAAAAAACGGCGGCGACCTGAAGGGCAAGCATATAGGCGCCCGTCGCGGCACCCTCTCGCACTACTACCTCGACCTCCTTCTCAAGCAGTACGACATCGCCCCCCGCGACGTGACGGTGCATTTCATGGAATCGAAGGAGCTGCCTCAAGCCTTGGCTCGCGGCGAGATCGCCGCCTACTCGGGAAGCGACGAATTTCTCTTGAACGGCATGAAGGCTTTGGGCGACCGGTCGGTGATCCTGGAGGAACCGGGTCTGTGCTTCAGTTCCATCAACCTGGTGGCGAGGAAGCAATTTGTCGCCGAAAACAAGGACGCGGTAAAAAAGGTGCTGGCGGCGCTGATTCAAGCGGAGGGGTATCTTGCCGACAACCCCACTAAAGCCTGGGAAAGCGTGCAACGCTTGAAAGCCGCCACCCGCCCCGCGCTGGAGGCCCTGGTCAGGGATCAAAACTACTCGGTGACGCTTTCCCAGTCGCTGCTCCTGACTCTGGAAGACAACGCCCGCTGGATGACGGACAACCGCCTGGCCCCGCCCGGGGCCTCTTATCCCAATTATCTGAATGTGATCGATGCAGTTCCGCTGCGGGAGTTAAAACCTTCCGCAGTAACCGTCAATCGCTAACGGTGACGGCCGCCATGAAAATACGGACCAAACTGCTGCTGTTCGCTCTGCTGCCGGTGATCTTCCTGTTGGTCGCCTGGACCATCCTTTTCAGCATGGATCGCCTGATCGACCGTCAGCAGCACAAGGCGCTGCTGGTAGGCGAATTGGCCAAAAGCTTTTCGGCCATGGACATCCTGATACTGGAACATTCACCCCAAAGCGCCAAGCGCGCCCACGCTCAATGGGTTCAAAAATACCGGGAACTCGGCAAACCGATGGCGCTGCTCAACATGCTGCCCGATTCGACCCAGGAACGCAGCATCGTGGAGCGCGTGCTCAACAGATACAAGGTGATCGGCGTCCTGGACAAACAGTACGACCTGGCCGCGCTGCGCTTCGACCGGCCGCAGGGCGACAAGCCGCAAACCGCCGTCTTGCTGAATCATCTGATCAACCGCCTGCGGCAGGAGCACCAGCTCATCATCCCCGAGCTGGATCAACTGTACCTGATAAGCCACGCCAAGATGGGGGCTATCGACGCGACGCATGATCGATTCATCGTCGCCGTGGCTCTTCTTTTTTGCGTACTCTCTCCGCTTTTCGCCTACTTGATGAATAAAGCCGTGATCCGGCCGCTCAGAAAACTTCAGGATGGAATCGGCAGAATCTCGCAGGGCGATCTCGATTACCGCCTACCCGTCCACTCCACCGACGAATTGGGCCAGCTGGCCGCGCTCTTCAACGAAACGACGCAACAACGCAAAGAGTCGGAACTGGCGATCCGCAAGATGAACGAGGAGTTGGAGGCCCGCGTCGAGCAGCGAACCCGCGACCTCGACGCCACGTTGACCAACCTGCAAACCGCCCAGGCTATCGCCCACGTCGGCAGTTGGGATCTCGATTTCGCCAGCGCGTCGTTCCAGGGGAGCGAGGAGTTTTTCCGCATCTTCGAGCTGGACTCTTCTTTTTTCGAAGCGTCCTACGAGGCGTTTCTGAACGCCATTCACCCGGAGGACCGCGCGCTTGCCGACCGGGCCTTCGCCGCCTCGCTGCGCACGCACGAACAAAGCGAGATCGCCCATCGCCTGCTGATGTCGGACGGACGGGTGAAACACATCTACTCCCAATTCACCACCATCTTCGACCATTCGCAGCGGCCACTACGCTCCCTGGGCACCGTGCAGGACATCACCGAGCGCGTCGCCATGGAGAATGAGCTGCGCGCTTCCAGGAAAAAATATCGCATCGTGGCCGACAACACCTTCGACTGGGAATTCTGGCTCGACCCCAAGGGGTGCTTCATCTATACCTCTCCGTCATGCCTGCGCGTCACCGGTTACCATGCCGAGGCGTTTTACGGCGACGCCACGCTTCTGGGGCGCCTCGTTTTCCCGGACGACGTCGCGGTCTTCGAAAATCACCGCCACAATGCCGTGCAGGGAGTGGGCGAACAAATCGAATTCCGCATCACCCACAAGGACGGCGAGGTCAGATGGCTTGAGCACATTTGCCTCCCCATTTTCGACGATTCCGGCGAATTTATGGGTAGCCGCGGTTCCAACAGGGACATCACCCAGCGAAAAATCGCCGAAGCGGCGCTCACGGAATCCAGGCAGCAACTATTGGACATCGTCGATTTTCTGCCCGACGCCACTTTCGTCATCGACAACGAGAAGCGGGTGATCGCCTGGAACAAGGCCATGGAGGAAATGAGCGGCGTAAGCAAGGAGCAGATGCTCGGGGAAGGCAACCACGCCTACGCAGTCCCGTTCTACGGAGAAAGAAGGGAGCAACTGCTGGACCTGCTCGACGTGAGCGACGAGGACCTGAAGGCAAATTACCATTATGTCCACTCCAAGGCGGACAAGCTTTACGCCGAAACCTTCACTCCGGCGCTCTACGGCGGAAAGGGCGCTTGCATATGGGCGACCGGCGCGCCGCTGTACAACACGCAAGGTAAGCGCGTCGGGGCCATCGAGTCGCTGCGGGACATCACCGCGCAAAAGGAGGCGGAGAGAGAGCTGGAAACGTCGCGAGAGCAGTTGGCCGACATCATCGCCTTCCTCCCCGACGCCACCCTGGTCGTCGACAGGGACGGCGTCGTGATTTCCTGGAACCGGGCGATGGAGCAACTGACCGGCGTTAAGGCGCAAGAGATGTTGGGCAAAGGGAACTATGAGTACGCCATTCCCTTTTACCAACGGAGAAGACCCATTCTCATCGATCTTGCGCTCCATAACGAACTCGACCTCGCGGATCTCTATACGGATATCCACCGCGAGGGAGATCTGTTGTACGCCGAAAGCTTCACCCCGGACCTGCACTTCGGTCACCGGTATTTTGCCATGACCGCCTCCGTTTTGAAGACCGGCGACGGGCAAGTCATCGCCGCCATCGAATGCATCCGCAATCAGACCGAGCGCAAGAAAGCCGAGCAGGAGCTACGAACGGCAAAGGAGGCGGCCGAGGCAGCCACGCGCGCCAAAAGCGCCTTTCTGGCCACCATGAGCCATGAGATACGCACCCCCATGAATGCCATCAACGGCATGGCATACCTTGCGCTGCAGACCGACCTGGACGCTCGCCAGCGCGATTACCTGGGCAAGATACTCTCCTCGGCCGAATCCCTGCTCGGCATCATCAACGGCATCCTCGATTATTCGAAATTGGAAGCGGGCAAAGTGCATCTGGAAAAAGAGCCGTTCGATCTCCATGAGATCATCGACCGGACCGTCAACGTCGTCTCCATGGACGCCTCCGACAAGGGGCTGCCGGTGCGGGTCTCGATCCGGCCGGATGTGCCCGGGGTGCTGATCGGAGACGCCCATCGCCTCGGGCAGATTCTGAACAACCTGGTCTCCAACGCCGTCAAATTCACCGGCGAGGGGTTTATCTCCATCGAGGTGGCGCGGGCCAATGGTTGCAGGGTCGCTGCAGAGACCATAGCGCTCACCTTCTCCGTTTCGGATACCGGCATCGGCATGAATCAGGAGCAACTTGGCAAAATCTTCGCGCCGTTTGCCCAGGCCGACGACTCCATCACCCGACGCTACGGCGGCACGGGGCTGGGGCTTTCCATAGTCAAGCAGTTGATCGAGTTGCAGGGAGGCAAGTTGGAGGTAACCAGCAAGCCGGGCGAGGGAAGCCGATTTTCCTTCACCATCGAGTTGGGCTACGCCGCCGCGAAGGCGAAGGGAGCTGAAACCGGGGGGATCGGCAAGCCCGGAAACTTTGCGCTGAGCGGGTTGCGGATGTTGCTGGTCGAAGACGAACCCTTTAATCAGCAGATGATACGCGGCATCGTCGAGCAGGCCGGCATAAAGGTGGACTGTGCCGACGACGGGCAACAGGCGATCGATCTGATCCTGTCGGGTAGGCGCTACGACGTGGTGGTAATGGATATACAACTGCAGGGAATGGACGGTTACGAGGCCACCAGGGTAATCAGGCGCATCGCCGGTTGCGAAAGAGTTCCCATCGTCGCCATAACCGCCTACGACGTGGAAACCGCCCCGGCAAAATGCCGGGAGGCCGGCATGAACGGCTGCATGTCCAAGCCGTTCGACATCGGGAAATTTTATGAAACCATTGCCGGCTGCCTCCCCCCTCCCTGGCCGGGTCAGCCTCGTTCAGCCTCGTTGCCGGCGGCCGCCGGACATCCGACCGAGGGTGCTATGGAAAGCCTCGGCGGCACCGGGATCGATATGACCGAGGAACTGCAGCGAGAAGGGGTGCGGCAGGCCGTTGAGGAATTGGCGCGCATGCTGCGGACTCGGGATCTCGGGGCGATCAAGGCCTTTGACGAACTGGAGCGGATGCTGTCGGTAACGGCGACCCTGCGGGAAGTGAAAATGCAGATCCAAGCCCTGAATTTCGAGGCGGCCTTGGCCAAACTCGAAATCGTAGCCGCACCGAGAAAAATCGACGAGACGTAACGCCCTCCGGACCGTCAGACGTTCTCCGAGTCAAATGGGTTTCTTTGGGGCAGTCAGGAAAAATCGGCACGCCAGATTTGAGCAGCCAGATCGGCCATCAGGCTTTGGCGCTGTTCGATGGTTGCCGGCAACCACTCGTCCACGTCGATTGTTTGCGCCATACGGTAGCCACTCGACCGATAGATCGCCTTTTTCTCGACGAAGCAACGAGTTCCGGCCGACTTGTTCTGCTTGAACTCCAACAAGGTGAGATTGCCCAATCGATAAACGTACTGCATGAGCATATCGCCGGGAAAGGCCTCGTCCCAAAGGCTCGGCGGGTTCTCCGGCAGAATGTGTTCAACGGTGGCCGGATCGGTCTCGAAATTACACTCTCTCCCGCTTAACTTTTCTTCCAGTCGACAAAGCACGTATTTGACCAATTTCTTTCCCTGCCCGCTGGTCTCCAACTTCGCGAGCGCGAAATCCTGCTTGAACTTGATGTCTGTAATATAGACGGGGCGGAGCGTCTCGAAGACCTGCTTGACGCTGCAAAGAGCGCCGTCCATGATCCCTTTCGCCGCGGCGTGATAAACGGGCTCCAACTCGTTTGTGTTGAGTCCGCAGACTATCGAGTAGCGAAACGAGACGGCTACCGCCAGTTTGAGCAGTCGGGTAAAATCGTACTGATCGAACTTGTAGTAGGCGGCGAAAAGAACGGGGTATATCTGCCGGACCCTGAACAGCGCCAGGTCCCTGACGTGTTGTTTTTGATCGCGATTGCCTTGCCAGTATTGGTGATGCTGGTCGGACAGCGCGGCGAAAAGTTCGGCATAGCGGGCCAATTCCTCGATAAGAGCGAAAACCTGGACATCTGTTTTGACCGTGTCGCGCATCATCTTGAACAGCCTTTGCCGACGCACCTGCCGATGCGAGCACATGAGGTAATAGCGGAGAAATTCAGGGAATTTCTCTTGGCCTACCGTCAGGATTATTTGCTGCCAGCGCCGCTGCAGCGCTTCGAGGTGCTGCGCTCCGGCAACGCGGGAGAAAAGATAGTTTTTAAGCAGATCGGTCGCCGAGAGTTCCAACCCGCGAGCGTTGAGGGTTTCGAATACGGTGTAGGCGTTAAGTTCATCCTCGACCACGATCAAGATAAAAAGCAGTTGCCTTGCCACGGTTTCGTTGAGCAAAGTCGCAAGAGCCTGACCGGTGTTGGCGATGTCCTCGCTCTCGGAAATTTTTCGCCCGAAGTATGTGTAAGCCTCCCAGAGGAGGCGATTGGAGATCGGCAG
This sequence comes from uncultured Geobacter sp., assembly GCA_903925075.1. GTDB lineage: Bacteria > Desulfobacterota > Desulfuromonadia > Geobacterales > Geobacteraceae > Geomonas. The sequence continues at coordinate 8,103 of CAIYDQ010000071.1, read as the reverse complement.
GCGTTTCGGGGTCAGCGGTTCCCTCAGTTGGACCAGATAATCCTGGTAGAAATCGTTGTTCGAAGCGTTGAGGAACAGCTTGCTGGAATATATCAATGAAGCGGGATCGGTTTCGCCGACGAAACGCGCTCTCAGCGCTTCGATGCGCTTTGCGTTGTCGTCCGTATCCACGCCCCCTTCTTTCAGGACGGTAAGCTGGCGAATCACCGCCAGAGCGAGAATGCTGAGAGTCGCAATGCGCTGTTGCCCGTCTATGACCAGGAATTCGCGGTCGCTTTTCCCCTCGACGACGAGCGCTCCCATGTAGTGGATATCGTCCTTGTCGTGAATCATGGCGACGACGTCGTTCCAGAGATCTTCCCAATGCTCCTCCTTCCACGAATAGTCGCGCTGGTAGGGGGGGACGCGGTACACTTTTCCGTTGCCGATCAACTCGACGAAATTTGTGGTGCGCGTATTGAGAAGATTGGTCTTTGGCATTGCGATAACTCCCTTTGAAATTGCCGACTTTCGGATGATACGGCCGGCAGGCGCCGAAATCAAGGACAGTTTTTACCGGGGAGAGGCTCCGCCTTCTCCGAACTCCATGATAAGAAACTTCTCGAAACGACGGCACGTTCGTTCGAATGCGCGCAACTCGTCCTCGCTCATGTACTCGAAATCGTCCGGCACCACGCCGTCGCCTTCCACCGACTCCATCAGCTTTTCCAGGGGATCGACGTCGTATTCGTCGTATAGGGAGACCTGTTTGATGATAATCCCGCCCAAGGACCAGACGTCGTTTTTATACCTGACGAAGGTCCTTCGCGACAACCCTTGGTGGAGCAGATCCGCCAGGAACCGCTCCATGTAGGGGAGCAGCTTCCGGCCGTAGACCAAATCTTCGTCCACTCCCATCCAGGAATCCGGCCATTCGTCGAAATCAGGCGCCCACTCTCGCAATTCGGTCATCGCCCCGCGCCTCCACATATGCCATTTTTGTTTCTTTCCGCCCGTCGACGCGCTTTTAGCTGGCTTCCGCTCACCGCAAAGACGCCAAGAACGCAAAGAGATTCATCCTTACAAAGGAAAAAAATCCTAGGCAAAAAGATAACCGCCTGGTTTTTCTTTGCGCACTTTGCGCCTTTGCGGTTCAAATGCTCCTATTTAGATTCATACGTCGCAGCCGCCCTTTTGACATCTCTATTGACTGAAGCCGTCGGCAATCTTCCGGTGAACCTTCTCGATCCCGGCCTTGGTCGGCAGTTCGTCGGCATGGAACTGGCGGGAGCTGTCCTCGCCAAGGTCCACAATTTCTTGCAGATCGTCAATAGTCATTTTCTCATCGCCTCGATGGAAGTATGTTACAGCCCAATCCGGCACCTAGGGGCAGTACTCATTTCGGACTCAGGATGCGTCTTTGTCCCGTCATAACACTCCTTAAAGGACCGTCTCGGTAATGACGTTCGACATTTCCTTGCTGGACAAAAGCCTCATGATGCTGGCATCGAAGGCGCGCTTGAACTCGGGGTCTTGGGCGTAGCGCTTGTAAAGATCCAGCTCTCTCTTGCGCTCCTGGCTGACGGCTTGTCCGATCAGCTTTTCGAAGGCGATGCGGCTGTTCTGCTCGTCCCGGTTGCCGACCACCTGGGTATGATAGTTGGGATCGTTGAAGACGTGCTGGGCGATGTTGATGAACTTGATCCTCTGCTCCGCCGGCGTCGCGTCCCACCCGGCAAACCACCGCTCGTTGAACGACCGGATGATTTCATCGAGCGGATCTTCCGGGCCTTCGCCGCCGTGAGCCCCGCGCACATTCGGGTTCTGCGGGTCCATTTCGGAATCGGAGTCGTCAAGGACGATGCTCTGCTTCAGCTTGACCCGCTCAAGCCCGTAGGTCGAAAGGTCGACGCTCTCCAGCAACTCATCCAGGGTGTCCTTGTCCGGATCCTTGATCTTCAGTTTGGGAATCAGGAACTTGAGGAACCAGTACAGTTTCTCCCATTCGACGTTGTCGAACGGCATTATGCAGGCGATCTGGGCGTAGATCTTGACGAACTGCTTCGCCTTGATCTTGAAGTCGGCCTTTTCGTCCTCTTCGAAGTCGAGCTCGTGGTCGAAACGGGAAGCGCAGGCGTCGATGACGGGGCTCAGCTTCTCCGCGTCGGCGTCCGAGAAAAAGAGCGCGCAAAAGGCCTCTACTTCATCCCATTCGTATACGCCCGCTTCGTCGAGCTTCTCTTTGGTGTCGTGCAGTACGTTGACGTCGGTCGCCTTGGAGAGCGAGGTAGACGTGTAGAGAGGATCGAATGCCTTCTTGATGTCGTCGGTGGAATTGAAGAAATCGAGGATGAAGGTGTCTTCCTTGCGCTTGTTGAGCGAATGACTGCAACGGTTCAAGCGGGAGAGCGCCTGCACCGCCAAGACTCCTTGCAGCTTCTTGTCGACGTACATGGTGCAAAGCTTGGGCTGGTCGAAGCCGGTCAGGTACTTGTTGGCCACGACCAGCAGGCGGTATTCGTCGGAGTCGAATTTTTCCTCGATCTCCTTCGAAGGGAAACCGTTGATGGAATCCTCCGTGTACTCGATGCCGTCTACCGTCTTCTTGCCGGAAAAGGCGATCATCGGCTTGAAAGGTTGGCCTTTCAGCGTCTCGCGGACGGCGAAAAAGTAGCGTATCGCCGTTTCTATGTTGCGCGTCACCACCATGCCCTTCGCCTGCCCCTTGAGTTTCTTCGGCCCCACCACCTGTTCCAGGAAGTGACTGACCATTATGTCGGCCTTGACGGCGATGGTTTCCTTGTGCCCCTCCACGTAGGCGCGTAGCTTCTTCTGCGCTTTGGCCGTGTCGAACAGCGGGTTCTCTGCAATGGACTTTTCAATCTGGTAGTAGCTTTTGTAAGTGGTGTAGTTGGCCAGAATGTCGAGGATGAATCCCTCTTCGATCGCCTGCTTCATGGAGTAGAGGTGAAACGGAACGAACTTGCCGTCCGCCGTCTTCACGCCGAAGCGCTCAAGTGTTGCGCTTTTGGGCGTGGCGGTGAAGGCGAAGTACGAGGCGTTGTCGCGCATCTTGCGCCTCTTCATGATTTCAAGGATGGCGTCCTGCACCTCGTCCTCGTCCGAGCCGAGCGTCCTGTTGAGGTTGTCGGCGGCGGAGCCGCTTTGGGAGCTATGCGCCTCGTCTATGATGACGGCGAATTTCTTGTCGGAAAGGTCTTCGATGCCGTCGACGATGAAGGGGAATTTTTGGATGGTGGTGATGATGATCTTTTTGCCGCTCTCCAGCGCCAGCTTCAACTCCTGGGAACTCGCGGCATGGGCGACGATGTTCTTGACCTCGGAAAACTGCTTGATGGTGTTTCGCAGTTGCTTGTCAAGCACCCGGCGGTCGGTGACCACTACCACTGAATCGAAGACCGGATGTTCGGCATCCTGGGCATAGACCTCGATCAGTTGGTAGGCGGCCCAGGTGATGGAGTTCGACTTGCCTGAGCCTGCGGAATGCTGAATGAGGTAGGTCTGCCCGACCCCGCGCCTGCGCACGTCGTCAAGCAATCGGCGCACGACTTCCAACTGATGGTAGCGCGGGAAGAATAGAATCTTCTTCTTAAGCGGGTCGCTCTCTTTCTCGCCGACCAGTTTCGCGAAGTGTTCGACGATGCCGGTCAGGGACTGCCGGGACAAGATTTCCTGCCAAAGGTAATTCGTTTTATGCCCTGAGCTTGGCGGGTTTCCCTTGCCGTGCATATCCCCCTTGTTGAACGGCAAGAAGTTCGTCCTCTTGCCGTCCAGGCGGGTTGTCATATAGATGTCGTCGGTGTCGACGGCGAAGTGGACCAGGCAACGGCCGAACTGAAAAAGCGGCTCGTTTGGATCGCGGTCTTCCCGATACTGCTTCATGGCGTGATAGCTGCTCTGCCCGGTCCAGGCGTTTTTCAGCTCCATGGTGGCGACGGCGATGCCGTTGATGAAAAGCGCCATGTCGAGCGATTTGAGCGGATAGGCTTGCGAATAGTGCACCTGCCGAGTCACCGAGAAGATGTTCTGCTCGAAGCGTTTCGCGACCTCGGGGTTGATCGCGTTGTAGGGTCGGCTGTAGAGGAGGGTCAGATGGGCGTCGTCGATCTTCAGTCCGCCCTTCAGGACCTTGAGGATGCCGTCTTTCTGAATTTTCCGGTTCAGGCGCTCGAGGATCAGGCGTTGCCAGTGGGGCCGATCCTTGATTTTGGCCAGCTCTTCCGCTTGAGTCTCTTCGAGGAACCGCCAGAAATGACGACGGTCGACGGCGAACTCGACATCGAAATCGCTCGGCTCGCCCAGCCAGTAAAGATGGCCGCCGCGGTAGCGCTCGTTGGCTTCGGCGGCGCACGACCCTTCCAGCTTCAACTGCTCGCGACAAGTACCCGTCAGAGCTTTCTCGATGCAGGCTTCGAGCGCTTGTTCGTCGGCTTTGGTGACCATTATATTCCCTCAAATACCTTGGGGTAGTTATGCTTGTTTGCTAATCGTGCATTTTGCATAGACATACTCTGGGTCCAGATCGACTCCGCACTCCCATTCGATGGTATCGAAGGCCACGCGGACCCGACTGAAAGCCTCATAATCCTTAATTCGTTTAAATATCCCGAAGTCAAGCATCGGCTTCATGTCGAGAATGCCGCTTTCGCCGTTGTCGAAAAGAAGTGAAAGGACATAGTCTTCGCAGGGAGTAACTTGAGTCACCGATGGATACATGATCCGACTCCTTATTGCAGCGGTTGAATCTTGAATGGCTCTTCTCCGTTCATAACAAGCGTCCAATCAGCCAACAACTCTTCCTGATGCAGTTCCGCCCAAGCCAGGGCAAGCTTCGTTTGACGACCCGGGAGGTTGCCATCGATTATTTCGCACGTTCGAATGTCGACTGTCGCCTTGTATTCGTTGTAGTAAACATGGAAATGCGGTGGCGGATGCTCGCTAGGCGCAAAGTACATGCGTACTATAATCCCGTAGAACATTGAAATGGTTGGCATAACGGTCCTTTAAAATAATTGGGCAGAAACGCCCGTTCATCCGCCCCTGCGGGGCACCTTCTCCCTCAAGGGAGAAGGGAACGCGAAAAAGTCATTCGGGTGATTCAATCGGCGTCATCCCTTCTCCCTGAGGGAGAAGGTGGCCGAAGGCCGGATGAGGGGGAAAGCTTCAACTGTGCATGGATTTTTTCCAGCACGCATTCCAAAGAGTCGAGCACCTCGTTGTTCCAGAATCTGAGAACGAGTATGTTCTTGGCAAGAAGAACCTTGGTGCGTTCATCGTCGTGAAGACGCTGTTTGTCGTCGTCATGTCCGCCTCCGTCAAGCTCAACCGCAAGTCCGGCTTCATGGCAATAGAAATCGAGGATATAGCCAGAAACTGGATATTGGCGACGGAACTTGAAGCCGTCCAACCGGCGTCCCCGCAAGAGGTACCAAAGCAGGGTTTCCGCGTCAGTCTGCTCCTTGCGAAGGTGTCTGGCGAAAGAGAGCAATTCAGGAGGAACCGTCAATGCTGCCTCCTTATTCTTGGCCGGCAAGACCTTGGCGCATCTCCCAGACACCGAAAGCCCTGAACAGGGATGGTTTGTTTATCCCTTCTCCCTGCGGGAGAAGGCGGCCGAAGGCCGGATGAGGGGCACCGGCGCAAGTGACAGCCGACGTTTCCCCCTCACCCTAGCCCTCTCCCTCAGGGAGAGGGGACGCGGAAAGATGCGATAGCAAGAGACCATATTCTGATCAAGATATTCTGATTTTTCCGGTTACTACTTGGGAAATCAAGACAGAACGGAATTCTTTCATTCGCTCTATACCCTTGGTTGTCATTTCAACCACTTCATCCGTAGCCGTTGTTATCTCCCTAATTTTCTTTATTATTCCTTTTTGCTCTTCTATCGGCGGAACGACAGTGGATAGCCGCTTAAACTCACCCCAATAAAGCCTTTTCCTGAAATCGGTGATCCCCTTCGAAAAACGATCCATTTGGGCAATGAACAAAGCCGTCCGGTACTGATATTCGAAATACTCCCCATCAATTTGGTTGCAAGGAGAAGCGATTATATATGCAGGGCTGACTTGGCCATCTGTTGCGACAACGCCGATAGCCCCCTGCCACGCCCGCATCATATTGAAGGCGATATCTCCAGAATAGACGCGTCGATAGCTGGTCTTATCTTCAATTCGGACTTTTGAGCGAAAGTTTTGCGTCTCGTCTTGTTCAGATTCAGAAACACCTGTGTGAAGCGAAACCGATAGTATGGGCAAAAATGCGGCTCCCGGCTCTTTACGCTCTACAAACAGCTCGCGGTTTTTCTTAATTAGCCAATGATTTGGCACTTTCCCAAGTCCCTCCACGCCGCTATCGCGCATTGGCACATTTGGGATTAAGCCCCTTGGTCACCGCCCGGCTAATCAGAATGGCTTTTTGCTCTTTAATCAGTTCGATCAAGCGCTGCTTCTTGGAGATTGCTTCGTCGATATCGGCGGTCTTTCGGTCGAGAAAGTCGGCAATCAAAGCCTGATGACATCGATTAGGAAACGGCAAAGCAATATTCTTGAAGTCTTCATAGTGCATGTCCCACTGACCGATACGCACTCCGTATGACAATGCGTTGTAAACAGCGATGTAAGGCTGTGAACGAAGCAAATAGTGTAGAAACTTGCGGTCGATTCTTTCTGCATCCACGCATATGCACCGAGGCGATGCGAGAGCCGCTGGGACCTTTGTCGAGGTCCTTCATCTTGTTGACCATCTCCATCAGAAACAGAAGCTGTCCGTCAGAGGAACGGGGCGTGGCGGACGCGGTTTCCTTAACCCCGCGGAAGTTTTTCAGCGAAATTTCGAAACGCGGGTCCAGCACATCTTTGCCATCGAGAATATATTTTTGGTCGCCCGACCAGGACTTGCCGTAGGGTGGATTGGAAAGCATAAAATCGAAACGCAATCCGGCGAACTCGTCGACCGCCAGGGTCGATCCGCAACGGATGTTCTCCGGGTTGTTCCCCTTGATCATCATGTCCGACTTGCAGATGGCGTAGGTCTCGTCGTTGATCTCCTTGCCATAGAGATAGACGTCGGCCTTCGCTCTTATCTGCCCTTCCGGATGGATAATGAAATCCTGAGCCTCGGTGAGCATCCCTCCCGACCCGCAGGCAGGGTCGTAAACGGTAATGACCGGCGGCAGCGCGTCTTTTACCGGCTCGAAAAGGATGTGGGTCATCAGGTCGATCACCTCTCGGGGAGTGAAGTGCTCGCCGGCCTCTTCGTTGTTTTCTTCGTTGAACTTGCGGATCAGCTCCTCGAAGACGTACCCCATGCCGAGATTGGTCAGCGGCGGGAGCTTGCGCCCATCGGGATCGCGAGCCTCGTGGGGCGTCAAGTTGATGGAAGGCGCGGTGAACTTCTCCAACACTTCCAGCAGCACGTCTTTGTCGGCCATGTGGCGGACCTGGGAGCGCAGTTTGAACTTGTCTACAATCTCCTTGACGTTGTCGCTGAAGCCGTCGAGATAGGCCTTGAAGTTGGCCTCCAGTATCTGCCGATTGTTGGCTGCGGTGTCGACCAGCTTTTTCAGGGTCCAGGGGGAAGTGTTGTAAAAAACGTAGCCGGAAGCGTCCTTGAGGCCCTCCTGCTCCAAAACGGTAAATCCGGCATCGTCGCGCTGGAACTTGACCTCCTCCATGACCGCTTCTTTGTTCGGCTCCAGCAGGCAGTCGAGTCGCCGCAGCACGAACATGGGGAGAATGACGTCGCGGTACTTGCCGCGCACATAGACATCGCGTAGGCAATCGTCAGCGATTGACCAGATGAAGGAAACGATTTTATTGTGAGCCGAATGATCCAACGGTAGAGCCTCCTAAAGCACTTGCCACAGAAAGTAAGCGGAAAACCACCGCAGTATGCCATTTGCCGACATTTATCGCAAAGACTTTCTAATTGCAGGAAAGCACATAGGGTCGCTCGATTGTCGACAATCTTCAGTTCACGCCTTCTCCCTGAGGGAGAAGGTGGCCGAAGGCCGGATGAGGGGAACCGACGTCAGGTAAGTCAGACATTCCCCCCTCACCCTAGCCCTCTCCCTCAGGGAGAGGGAACTCTAATTGCACCATT
>CAIYDQ010000070.1 GCA_903925075.1 uncultured Geobacter sp. | reverse complement strand
TCCTCAAAAATGGCAGCGATGCCACGCTATCCTAGAGGAAAACCTGTTGGCTGTCTACCGAAACTTTGCGACAAAAAAAATCCGAGGCTGCGCTGAAGGGCCACCACACCTCATCTTGTTGTTTTGCGCGTCAGTGCTGGGGGTGCGGAGGGGAGGTGGATTTTAATAAAGCTGCGCCGTCTCCTGCGCCATGCGCCCGAGCTCGACGCGCAGATGCTCCGGCGCCAACAGCTCGGCGTGCGCCCCGTAGGAAAGGAGCCAGGAGAGGATCTCCATCCTGCCGCCGGCGCGAAACTTGAGCAGTACCGCGCCGTCCGCCTGCTCGCTCACCTGCTGCGAGGGGTGCCAGATCCGGTCTCGGACGGCGTGGGCGATGGCGGCGGAAAAACGAATCTCCACCTCCATGGGGGGCTCGGCGACGATGCCGAAAGCCTCCTCGAGCGCCTGCCCCGCGCGGAACCCCTCGGGGATCTGGAAGCGCTCCTTGCCGGGCTCCAGCGCGCAGATCCGCTCCACGGCGAAGGTCCTGAGCGCCTGGCGCTCGCGGGCGAAGCCTAAGAGATAGATGCCCCCCTTCTGGAAAAGCAGCGTGTAGGGATCGACCCGGTAGCTCGCCGGCTCGCCCTTGCCGGCGGGACGATAGGAGATGGTGATGGTCAACTGGTAGAGGAGGGCGTGGCGGATCTGCCGCAGCAGTTCGCCCGATTTGCCGTAGTCGCGCCTCCCTTGCAAAAGCGGGTGGGAGACCTGGGCGATGCGCTCCATGTGCGCGGCCAGGCGCGGCGGCAGCACCGAGTTCACCTTGCTGAAGACGCTCTGCATCTCCTCAAGGAACGGCGTGCCGTTCAAAAGGTCCAACTGGGAGCGCAACAGCGACAGGGTCATCAACTCTTGCAGGGTGAAGCTGATGGGGGGAACGTCCTTGAAGCGGGTCAGGAAGCGGTAGAGCTTCACGCCGTCCTGCCAGTCGGAGACCAGCGGGTACCCCGCCTCCTCGATGGCTGCGAGATCCCGCTGGATGGTGCGGATGGCGACGCCGGTCTCGCGGGCGAGCTCGTCGGCGCAGATGCCGTGACGCGCCTCGATCAGCCGGATCACGTCGTGCACCCTTCCCGCCTGGGAATATTTCCTGGCAGGACGACCCTTGGACATCAGGGCTTCTTCGGCCTGGGCGCTCTGGTCGGCTTATGGTCGCCGACGCGCCCCTTGTCGCCGGGTCTCCCCCCCCGGTCGCCGGGCTTGCCGCCCCTGCCGAAGCTCTTCACCTCGGGGCGCGGCGGGCGCTTGGTCCTCTTGTAGTCGTGGACGAACATGTCGTCCTCGGCCCACTCGGTCGGGATCTTCTGCTTGATGAACTCTTCGATCGCCTCCAGGTAGAAGGCACCGTCCTCGTCGGCGAAGGAGATGGCCATCCCCTCGGCGCCGGCGCGGGCCGTCCTGCCGATGCGGTGCACGTAGTCTTCGCAGTCCTGCGGCAGGTCGTAGTTGATGACGTGGGAGACCCCGTCGATATGGATGCCGCGGGAGGCGACGTCGGTGGCGATCATGATCGGCAAGGTGCCGTCCTTGAAGTCGGCCAGGATCTTCATGCGCTTTCTCTGTTCCACGTCGCCGGAGATCACCTTGCAGGGGAACTCGTTGGCGTTCAGGCGGTCCTGGAGGAACTCTGCCTCGCGCTTGGTGTTGACGAAGATCATGGTCCGGTCCATCCCCTTCTTCTTGAGCAGGCCCAGAAGCAGCGGGAATTTCTCTTTCCTGGAGGCGTGGTAGAGCACCTGTTCCACCCGCTCGGCGGTCATCTGCTCCGGGGTGACCGAGACCTTCTCCGGCATGTTCATGAACTCGTAGGCAAGCTCCATCACCCGCGGGTTGAGCGTCGCCGAGAACAGCATGTTCTGCCTCTTGTCGTAATTGGGGAGCTTTCTGAGGATGAAGCGCAGGTCGGCGATGAAGCCCATGTCGAACATGCGGTCGGCCTCGTCGATCACCAGCGCCTCGACGTCCTTCAGGGAATAGACCTTCTGCTTCAGGTAGTCGATCAGGCGCCCCGGCGTGCCGATCACGATATCGGCCCCCGCCTTCAGGGCGTCGCGCTGTTTCATGTAGTCGACGCCGCCGTAGATCGCCTGGATGTTGAAGCCGGCGTACTTGCCGAGCATCTGGGCGTCCTTCTCGATCTGCACCACCAGTTCCCTGGTGGGGGCCAGGATCAGCGCCCTGGGGTGGTGTTCGCCGCCGCTCTTCTGCTGGTTCAAAAGCCGTGTGAAGAGCGAAACCAGGAATGCCGCCGTCTTGCCGGTGCCCGTTTGGGCCTGTCCGGCCACGTCCTTGCCGGAAAGCGCCAGCGGCAGCGCCTTTTCTTGAATCGGTGTGCAGTCGGTGAATCCCGTTTCTTCGATCCCCTTGAGTACCACCTCGGGAATCGGCAGCTCTGAAAATTTCATGGTGTTGGTTTTCCTTTTTTCCGTTATTTCAACTGGATATAATTAGCATAGTTTGCGAAAAATGGCAAAGGAAAGCGTGCAGCTTAAAGAAAGGGAGATTCTTCGCTTCACCGCCGGCGGCGGCTGTGCTATCTTCGCAGCCAGAAAAAAAGCAAAGAGGGGCAGATGCAATCATTCATACACATCGAATCGCCGAATTACCTGAGACCGGAAAACCTTTCCAGCCCGCCCGATTGGGGCGCGGTGTTCGGCAATCAGCAGCCGCTGGCGCTGGAAATCGGCTGCGGCGTGGGCGACTTCATGCTGAAGACGGCGCTCGACCACCCCGAGACCAACTTCGTCGCCATCGACTTCTACAACAAGGGGTGCTGGAAGAGCTGCCGGCGCATCGACCGGCACGGCGTCGGCAACGTGCGCGTGCTGCGCGACGAGGCGCGTATCTTCGTCACCGAGCGCATCGCCAAGGGGAGCCTGTCCGCGGTCTACATCAACTGTCCCGATCCCTGGCCCAAGAAGCGGCACAGAAAGAGGCGGCTGGTGAACCGCGAGTTCGTGGAATTCCTGCTGCAGTACCTGGCGCCGGGCGCCGATTTCTACTTCGCCACCGATTTCGACGACTACGGGCTGGACGTGGCGCAGATGCTTCCCGAGGTGGCGGGGCTGGAGAACCAGTTCGCGCCCGACCAGTACCGGCACGAGTTTCCCGGCTATCACCTGTCGAAGTACATGCGTAAATTCATGGCCGAGGGGAAAAGGATCTACTTCGTGCACTACCGGGCAAAGTAGCGAAGAGCCGGATCAAAGCCGTCGCACACGGAAAAACGGACGCAACGGATAAAGGCAAACCAAAAGTCAAAGGCTCGCACACGGATTAGGCGGATTGGACGGATAAAATCTGATAAAACCAGGCCTTTGGGGTAAACCAAAGGCTTGAGATTGATCTGACGTTATCCGTTCAATCCGTTCGATCCGTGTGCGAGCCTTTTGTTTTGGCCTTACGCCGGAAAGGTCCGAAGCAAATGCCCCTTGATGGTCGACTCGAAATCGGCCTCTGGGTCGCCCCGGTAGACCAGCGACGAGCCGATCTCCGCCGCCAGTATGGCGAACAGGTACTTGGGGGGGAGGTTCTTGATCCTCTTGGCGTACCTCGACTCTTCCCTGAGCATCCGGGGGAGGTGGGAGAGGATCGCCCGGCGGTAGATAGGTTGCAGGCAGAGGTGCGGCCGGTTTTGAAAGAAACGGAAGATGGTCGCGTAGTGACCGTTGATCTCGCCGCTCAGCGCGTCGGAGATCTCCGTGCAGCAGATCAGGGCCGGATTCTCGCGGCGCCGCTTCAGGATCAGGCGCGCCTCGTCCCCCGCCCGTTTCTCCAGGATCTCCAGGACGTCCCGCACGTAACGCTCCTTCTCGGCCAGGAACTCCCCTTCGCTCAACAGCAGGTTGGCGATGATCTCGTAGGAGGAGGAGATCACCCCGCACTTGTTGGCCGAGGCGTCGCGCATGATGATCACCCCCGCCTTTTGCAGGTTGAGCCGCGCCTCGGGCGTGATGAAGGAGTTGGCCCCCTCGACGATGGCCGCGGTCGACGGCGCGCCGTCGGGAAGCAGATATTCCCGCCAGTTGTACTTGTCGATGGTCTCGGGCCTGCCCCCCCCCGGGATGAAGAGATCCGCCTGCACCGTGAAAGGGAGGCTGGCGTATTCCCGGGAAAACTCGTCGGTGGAAATCCACTCCTCGCTCAAACCGGTCGAGGAGCGGGTAACCTTTCGGAACAACACGCGCAATCCCTCGCGACGGCTGCCGCTTCGAAAGATCATGAAGCCGCCTGCGTGCAGTCTTTGCGGATCGAAGGCGTCCAGGTCCTCCTTGAGCAGTATGCGGGACAGCTCGTTTCGGTCCGCCCCCTCCTGATCGAAGAGCGCCGCCGTGCCGTCCAGGATCAGCCGGATGGCGACCTCGGGCGCGCGTTCCAGCAGGATGCGCATGGCGTTGCCCGCCACGTCTCCGTTGGGGCCGCCGGTGAACTTCACGCTGAACCGGTCGCGGTAGATGTCGATCCCCAGCTCGGCCATGGTGATCTCGGCGAACTTGACGACGCCGGTGGAGGTGACGCCGAACTCCTTGTGGTTGATGCCGACCTCCTTGCTGGACATGATGCCGATGCCGAGGATGTAGCCGCGCTGCTTGGAGAGCCGGGCGATGTTCTCGATCATCGAGTCGTGCATGTTCTCGTCGGGGCCGATCTCGATCGGTTCGTCCTCACGGTAGTAATCGACCACCGCCGGCAATTTGGCCACCCCGTCGGCGGTGATGAAGATGTCCAAAAAGGCGTTGGCGACGCTGTGCTGCAGCTTGTAGAGGCGCCAGACCTCGGTCTCGCGCTCCCCGGAGCGCTGCAGGTCGCCCGCGTCCAAAAGCAGCACCAGCTTGGAGCCCCCCTCGTAGATGTCCTTGTTCTTCAGGTGCTGGGTGTGGGCGAGCACGAAATTTTCCCTGAAGATGGTGTTGGCGTTGGTGGTGAAGTCGTCGCTGCTGCGCGCGATCACCGTGCGCCAGCCGCCGCGGGCGATGTCGGAGAAGCCGATGTGGTAGCCGAAACCGTAGCGGCTGAAGAAGAAGGTCACCCGGAACGGGGGAGCCTGGGGGAGATCCGAGGTGAATTCGGCGCCCAACTCCTTCAGGTAGGCGGGATCGAGCCGGAAGGCGAGCGCCTGTTTCTCCAGGACGAAGAAGTTGGTCTTGAGGGTGCGGGTGATGAAGATCAGGCAGCAGCGAAAGATGGCCCGCCGCACCTCGTCGAGGTATCGATGGCCCGTGTTGTAACCGTCCACGGCCTCGCTGGTTTCGGCCAGCGCCGACTCGTAGAGCGGATGGCGCTCGGTCAGGGCCGGATCGAAGCGGGCCCTGAACAGTTTGACCAGTTGCAGCGAGATCTCCGGGTGCGAGTGGAAGGCCGCCTGCACGTCGTCCAGGCCGAAGCGGTCCGGCTGGTTGTGGGCCAGATTGGTGTGGCAAAAGGCGATGAAGGCGTTGTGCAGCGAGGCCTCTTCGCCGGTCATCACCCCGGTGGTGACGAATTCCCGGTAGGCGTACCCCTTGGTGGAGACGATCTGGGTGTTGTAAATCTCCTGCTGCAGCCTCAGGAACAGCTCCGACCCCGGCTCCAGCGTGCCGCCGGAGCGCTTCCGCACGTAGAAGGTGCCCAGGAAATAGGGGTGGGTGCCGTTGGAGATGGTGAGGCAATAGGCGCGGTTGACCCCCAGGTCCAGGCGGTTGAAGACCTCCATCAGTTGCAGCAGGAACTCCTTTTGAGGCGGGTTGCCGACCGCGAAGTGGACCCGGGACTCGACCGGGTTGGGCGCCTGTTCCACGTAGAGGTAGATGCCGCCTCTTTTGCCGGCCATCTGCAGCAGTTGCAGCACTTGGGCCACGCGCAAGGGAGAGGAGACCCTTACGTAGTTTTCGTTGTTGAGCCAGAGGATGCGCAGCAGCCGGTCGTAATCCTTCATGTCGAACTGCGGATAGCTGCGCCTCAATTCGGAGGCGATCGGGCGGACCAGCGAGCCCGGCAACTCGACCTCCCGCCAGGCCAGGATGTCCTCGTTGCGTTTGCGGTCGAACTCGAAGCGCTGTATCTCCAGCGCCTGATCCATTCCCGGCATCGGGCCGTCGGAATGGCTGATCATCGCGTAGGAGATTTCCCGGTCCTGAAAGTGGCGCAGCGTGTCGTAGAGCGAGCCGGCCACGTTGACGCAGGCGAAGATCTGCGTCCTCTCGCGGTCCGCCAGGACCAGGCGCCGGTTGCAGCGCAGCGTCCCCAGCTCCCGCTCCAAGATCGCCAGGGCCTCGGGCTCATCCTGCATGGCGGTGAAAAAATAGGGAGAAATCTCTCCCTTGAGCCACCTGCGATTTCCCGCGGCCTCGCTGGCCGCACTCCTTTTGCCGGTTGTCTTGCTACTCATGCGCTTCCCCTTCCGCTTTGAAGTCAGGCCTTGCTGCGCGGCAGTATAGCAATGCTTGCGGCATTTAATCAGCAACTTTTTGACGCTCATGATAAATAAATGCCGACGACCATTGAGAATATTCTGTCTTGCCAAGAGCGCGTGCTAGCGGGTATGATGCCCCGAAATCGGAAACGGCTTGACGGAGGAGCGTTGCAGAGATATTTGACCGCAGAGGTCCCGGGAACGGGGGGCGCCATCAAGGGAAGCCCCGACGATTTCCTGGTGGAAGAAATCGCGGCCTACCAGCCAAGCGGGCAAGGGGAGCATTGCTACGCGCAGATCGAGAAGCGCGGCATCGCCACCCTGGAGGCGTTGCGGCGTCTCTCCAAGGCGCTGGGCGTCCAGGAACGAGACATCGGCTATGCCGGCATGAAGGACGCCATCGGCGTAACCAGGCAGACGGTGTCGATTCCCCGAGTCGCTCCCCAGGCCGTGCTCGCCCTGCAGATCCCCGGCGTCACCGTGCTCGGCGCGCAGTTGCACGGCAACAAGCTGAGGCTTGGGCACCTGAAAGGGAACCGGTTCCGGATCAGGGTGCGCGATGCGGCTCCCGGCGCGCTTGCCAGCGCCGAGGCCACGCTGGCGATCCTCGAGCGGCGCGGCGTTCCCAACCGCTTCGGCGCGCAGCGCTACGGCGTGCAGGGAAATTCCCATCGAATCGGCGCAGCCATGCTGCGGCGCGACTTTCAAGAGGCGGTCGACACGCTGATCGGCGATCCCTCGGCCGTAAACGACGAGCGTTGGCGGCAGGCGATCGAGGCCTACCGGCGGGGAGAGCTGGCGGAGAGCCTGGCGCTCTTTCCGGGGCACTTCCGGGTCGAGCGCGAACTCCTCGGCCGACTGGCGCAGCGGCCGGACGCCTTCGAGAAGGCCTTCAACACCGTGCAGCCGCGCCTGAAGAGGCTGTACCTTTCCGCCTTCCAATCGTCCCTGTTCGACCAGGTGCTGGAGCGAAGGTTGGATAGCCTGGAAGAGGTGGCGGTCGGCGATATCGCTTTCAAGCATGAAAACGGCGCCTGTTTCCTGGTGGCCGACGCGGCGGCCGAGGCGGCGCGCGCCGCAGCCTTCGAGATTTCCTCCACAGGACCCATGTTCGGCTGCACCATGATGGAACCGTCGGGCGTCCAGGGCGAGTTGGAGCGAGGCGTGCTGGCGGCGCAGCGGCTAACCCCTGAGAGTTTCAACCTTGCGGGAGCGCTCCGCATGGAGGGCGAGCGGCGCCCCTTGAGGGTGCCGCTGAGAGACGCCTCCGTGCAGGAAGAGGACGGCGATCTGATCGTCGCCTTTTCGCTGCCGCGCGGCTCCTACGCCACCTGCGTGCTGGACGAGATCATGAAAAGCAAAGCAACCCCGCCAGGGGGCGAAGGGGGTATGGAACCGTGAAGAAGCTGCAACTAAAGGCCCCTGCCAAGGTGAACTATCGGCTGGACGTGCTGGGCAAGAGGACGGACGGTTATCACGACCTGCGCATGGTGATGCAAAGAGTCGATCTGTGCGACGACGTGGACATCGAGCTCAACCAAACCGCCGGCATCCGAGTAATCTGCGGCAGCGAAGGGGTGCCGGACGGACCCGGAAACATCGCCTGGCGCGCGGCGGACGCCCTGGTGAAACTCTCCGGTCGGCAGGTCGGCATCAACATCTCGATCAAGAAGAGGATTCCGGTAGCCGCGGGCCTTGGCGGCGGCAGCAGCGACGCGGCCAGCGTGCTGATGGGCGTGAACGAGCTTTTGGAACTGGATCTCTCCGAGCAGCGTTTGATGGAGATTGGCGTGAAGCTCGGCGCCGACGTGCCGTTTTTCATCTTCAAAAAGCCCGCCCTGGCCGAAGGGATCGGCGACCTGCTGACTCCGCTGGAGCAGGTCCCCCTGCTGTGGATCGTGCTGGTCAACCCCGGCATCCACGTCTCCACGGCCTGGGTCTACCAAAATTTGCAATTGACAAACAAGGGGCAAAGGGATAAGATCCCGCGTTCATATGGCACCGTTGATGACGTTTGCAGCTTGCTCGCCAACGATCTGGAGCCGGTTACCATAGCGAGATTTCCGTTGCTGAGGGAACTGAAGGAGCTTCTTCTAGCGGCAGGGGCGCGCGGTTCGCTCATGTCGGGGAGCGGTTCCACCGTCTTCGGTGTTTTTGCCGACGAGGCGACGGCGCGGCAGGCTGCATCCCAGATAGCCAAGGAACGCCGCTGGTTTGCAGTGGCAGTCAGGACGATTTAAGGCTGTAACATCAGCAGTTATTATTGCAGCAGTTATTATTGGGGCGTCGCCAAGCGGTAAGGCATCGGATTTTGATTCCGACATTCCCAGGTTCGATCCCTGGCGCCCCAGCCAATACCATAACTAGCTAGTTTTGCTAGAGAAAACAAAGCCTCTTATGTCTGAGTATACAATTGAGTATACAAGGAGGTAAGAGGTTTTGTCATATCCTACCCATTTATTACGTCGTAATGAGCACTATTACTACAAGATCAAGATACCTGTAGACCTCCAGCAGCACTTCCCAACACCCTTCATTAGCAAATCACTGAGGACTACAGACCTTCAAGAAGCCAAGACGATCTTGGTTGCCATGGAGTATAGGACCCATAAGGTCTTTACTATGTTGCGTACAGGTATGCTGTCCGATGACATTGCCAAGCAGGTAGTCAGGGGTATTGTGCCGGTAAGAGAAAAGGAGGTTGTTGTAAAAGGTCTAATGTTGTCTGATGTCATTAGGCAGTATACATTCGAGAAGGAAGCTCAGTGGACTCCCAAGACCAAGATGGAGATGGCTGGTGTCTTCAAGCTGGTCGTAGATATCCTCGGAGACGTGGCTGTGAAAAGTCTTAATCGACAAGCCCTGCTTGACATGAGATCATCCCTAATGAAGCTCCCTGCCAATTCATATAAGAAATATCCTGGCCAGACGATTAAACAGCTACTAAGTAGAAATGATATTCCACCCATGAGCATTAAATCCGTCAACAAATATATGGGAGGGATAGGAGCTGTCTTACGCTATTGTGCAAACGAAGGTTTGATAGTGGTTAACTATGCGTCAGGTCTAAAGATATCTGAGAAAAATAGGCCAGATGAAGAGCGGAGCATATATGATATTGCTGACATAAAAAGAATATTTGACAACCTGCCACATAAAAAAGTATATCCTGAGAGGTACTGGATACCATTGATAGGTTGTTATTCTGGAATGCGACTAAATGAAATATGTCAATTGTATATTGAAGACGTTCAAGAGATTGATGGAATATGGTGTTTTAGCGTTAATGGTGACAAAGACAAGAGATTAAAAAATCAAACTAGTGAACGAGTAATACCTATACACCCAAAACTTATAGAACTTGGTTTCATATACTATTGGGAAACAATAAAAAAGACAGAAGTACCAAGGCTATGGATGAAACTTACTTGGATGGATGTAAATGGGTACAGTAATAATTTTGGCAAATGGTATCAAAGGTTCAATCGAGAATTTGTTACCACCAATCCTAAGAAAGTGTTTCATTCATTTAGGCATGTAGTGACGGATACCTTAAAGCAAGCAGGAGTGCAGGATTCAATAATTGCTGAACTTGTAGGACATAGCCAGGGTGCCCATTCCATGACCATGAGTAGGTATGGTAAGAGGTATCAGCCAAGGGTACTCTTGGAGGCAATGAAGCACTTGGACTATGGGATAATAATCCCTGAATGGAAGACGTAAGTGGTTGTAACTCCATATTATAGGAATAAATTATTCTGGAATCTGTTACAATGGCAAGCTGAGTAGTCCACTATCAAACGGAGGCATACAATGGCTGGGAGTAAATCTATTCTCACTGAGATCATGGCGGCTAAACTACCTTCTGTAAAGCGCAGGGAGTTTATAGAGTGGTCAAATACTGTTAGCAATGAAGAGTTTGACGAAGGATTGATTGCGTTCTTTACGATTGGTGAACTGCAAGACGCTGTAGGTGAATACGCTATTGAACAACTTCAAGAACTAGAGATGCATTGTAACATAAAGATTGCTGCAACTATTGATGTGCAAGATAGGATATACCATTATCGTGAGTAACATCAAACTGTGTGCTGTAGAACTATTATATCTAAATTAACACTAATAAAGGTTCAGACCGATGACAAAGCGGATTCTAATTGCAGAGGATCATCTGGAAACGAGAGAAGCATTGATTAGGTTTGCCACATTCCAAGGGTATGAGGTTGTTGCTGTCACAAATGGTGTCGATTTAATAACCATCGCGGCCGATGAAAGATTTGATGTGGTTATTACCGATCTAACTATGCCCGACCTAAATGGAGCATCAGCCACAGAAATCATGAAATTGCAAGGGAGCAGAACACCCGTAATAGCCATCACCGGACACAATCCTCAGGATATAGGTCTTGTTCAAGATAAATTTATCAAGATTTTTCATAAGCCAATCAATATCAGCGAGTTGTTTGAATATGTCGCATCTTTACTCGGGTAATAAGTTTGAAATAGATCGTTTTGTTCGGAGAGATACCGAGTGGAATGACCTGTAAAAATGTATGGTTCTGATGATACCACTGTGACTGCTTAAAAAAGAGGCAATTAAGTAATCTTGAATAGTTAGGTGAGGTTCTGCAACAGTGGTATGTGCAGATTTAAAGAAGATCATTTTAGTCGTCTCCCGTTGTTTCAGCCCCAAATACCCCTTAAAATCTGATGTTGGTGACCAAAGATTAAATTGTAATATATGCATGTAGTGGTGCTATACAAACCCAGGCTGGTTATGAGTTGTCAAAGGTGTCGGTGATGTGGTATGGAAACCCTTCGACCTCTCAAAGATCATTTTGAAGAAGCCCAAAATGATCCTTTCGAGTCCGAGCCTAAAAGCAGGTAAGTGGTTAATATACTATCTGTTGTTAGTGGTCAACTAGAGTGGAAATGATGGGTGTTTTGCGTCAATAGTAACGTCACTGGCTAGTATGTATGGTTCAACTAGCTGAATTGCAAGTGTATTGTTGCTTGAGCAAGGGATACCGAATCCCTTGATTGATTGTCAGAGGTGTTGAGATGGGGTTTGTTCCTGAAGTAATTGATTATGATATGTATGCAAATATGGATTACTGGAACTTTGATGAAGCTATACGCCTAGCAGTGTCCTTCAAGTTGAGTAAAATTCAACACAAAAGTAATGATGAGCATTCCAAGCTACATGA
>CAIYDQ010000069.1 GCA_903925075.1 uncultured Geobacter sp. | reverse complement strand
GCCGCGTGGGTGATCTTGACCGTGGTCTCCATGTTTTTGATCGGGCTGGCCTCTTTCTGCATGGCCTCGATCTCAGGCATGAGACGCTTGAGCTGTTTGAAAGAAAGGGGTGGAACAACGTACTCCACCCCTCCCATTTTCACCGTTGTTCCGTCGTGCTTTACTTCGGTCATGTGCTCATCATCCTTCCGTCACGCTGTAGCCGCCCACCACCTGCGAGGAATCGGCCATCATGGAGAAATCGAATTCGGGAATCATGAAATCTTCGAGCTTCGTCGCCAGGGTGAGCTTCGACGCGATGCACTGATTGAACCACACCGTAAAGACCTTCCCGGCCCGGGTGACGGAGAGGACCGTCTTGAAGTACGGCTGAAGCCCCAAAAGCTGGTTGTTGATCGTGAACGTGTTGGCTGTCGCCGTGGTCGCCCCGTAGGCGTAGGAGATGACCACGCTTTTGTTCGCGTCCCCTGCCCCGAAGGTGTAGACCCCGTTGGCGCTGACGGCATAGATCCCGTTATTCGCGGCGTTGGCCGCCCGGGTGAGCGGTATGCTGTTTGCCGCCCACATCACGCCAAGGTCATAGGCGTAGGTCGCGGCGTTCGCCGGGGTGATGGAGCTATTTGCCGCCGTGTTCCCAGCCTCCCGGAAAGAGACCTTGACCTCATTGGCCGCCGCCGTCTCTCCGAAGACCTGATTGAAGAGGGCCGACTGGATATAGGCCACCTTGGCTTTCCCGGCCAGCTTCGCGGTCCCACGGGCTACGTCGATGGGGAACTGATACATCCCGTACAGCTCCTTGACGCTGTAGGAGATGTCGATCGAAACGTCCTGCATGGCCCCGAAAGGCACGGGGGTTGCGTTGGCTGCGGCGATGGCGGTCCCGTTCAAAGCGATCGTGGGGATCGCCCACATTGTCCCACTTCCAAACAGAGTGACAGGCATTTGATACCTCCCTTGTTGTTATTCGGCCCCCACGATTTCGACGGGGATGATTGCCACTTCCTGATTTCCAAGAACGCCCTCAGAGGTCTCGATCGGCCCGGACACCCACGCATGGCTTACCCGGTTCGTTCCAAGCGTCACGGGCCCCCCGGGGTCTGCCGAGGGAAGGCAGTTTACGATGGCGTCAACTATCGGGTTCAAGATCGTCGTCGGCGCCGCGTTCGGATCGTCCGACGTGTTGACGTAGAGGAAGATGTCGAGGTTCATCGTCCACTTTCCAGGGATTCCAGGGCGCTGATCCGAATTCTCGGTTCTCTGCACTTGGAAAACGGCCGGCTGTTCCGCGGCAGACACGTCCGACCAGTGGCGCAGTTTGCGGCTCGTCGTCTTCGCCCCTGCGGCCAGGGCTGCCGCCGAGATGATTGTGAATAGGGCGGAATAGACATCCTCGCGCTTCATGACCGGATCACCTGCATGATTGATCCCCAAAACTCTTTAACGATGTCGGGCCGCATTTCCTCAAGAGCTGTTCTCATAAATGACCGCTCCGGCATATTTGACCCGGGATGATGCACTACCGATGCGAACATCCAGGCCCCCGCGCTTTGTTTTTTCATCATCTTCCCCTTCTTGGTCATCCGAAGGGGTCCTACAAATCCAGGGTTAAGCCACCTCAAAGCCTTTCCATTCTTTGCCGCAATGAGATGGGGACGGGTCTTTCCTCCAAATTCGTGAATAGACGCATACTCGATATTCGTGCCCACAGTCCCGATGGTAACGTCGCCGTCATTGTAGACGTTTGGGTGAATGCTTCGACGAAGGGTGCCGGTCCTGTTCTTCAGGACCTGTCCGGAAAGTTTCTCCTGCATGATCTTCTTGGTTAGCCGCATCACGAGCCGGGCCATGGAAATCTGGCAGGCCCCACGGATGAGCGGGAGTTTGTCGAGAATGGCCTTGGGGACCTTGTTCGGGTCCCCGACGATTGCCGCCTTGATCACAGAGCCCTCATTACGGGAATGACCCGTTTGTAATGCTCAAGCAGCTCCTTCATGGCTTCCGAAAGAGCCGCGGGGTTAAAGGTGACCGTGCCGCCGGCCAGGGCCTTGCTCAACTCCCCGATCCGGTCAAGCTC
>CAIYDQ010000068.1 GCA_903925075.1 uncultured Geobacter sp. | reverse complement strand
GTTCAGCGCCTGCACCTGCGCCACGAGCGCTTTCTTCTTGCTGGTTTCACACGCGGCCATCCATGGTCTCCGCTTAGGAAAAATAATCTATGAGTAATAGCACAAGCGACGCCGCATTGTAAATGCCGAAGGCTCCGGCGCGGCTTTGGCGCGGCTTTTTCGCACCCCGCTAAATTTTTAGCGATAAACTCTTGACTTCTCCATACATGTTGTGGTTTATTCCTCGGCGCCCACTAAATGTGGTGTCGGAATAAGTGATATGCCAACATGAGAAATTGACCAAGGAGAACGAACCGTTATGAAAAAAACTGTCGAAAAAGGAAGCATCGTCGGGCTGTCCAAGAACGCGTTGACGGTACTTGAGAAGCGCTACCTGAAGCGGGATGTGACGGGGAAAGCCCTGGAGACCCCGGCCGACATGTTTCGGCGGGTGGCCACGGCAATCGCCGCAGCCGACGCCGTTTTCGACAAGAAGGCCGATACCGGCGCCTTGGGCGACAAGTTCTTCACGCTTATGACCGGCTTCGAATTCCTCCCCAACTCGCCCACCCTGATGAACGCCGGACGCGAGTTGGGCCAGCTCTCGGCCTGCTTCGTGCTGCCGGTGGGCGACTCGATGGAGGAGATCTTCGAGGCGGTGAAGTACACGGCGCTGATTCATAAATCCGGCGGCGGCACCGGCTTCTCCTTTTCGCGCCTGAGACCCGCCAACGACGTGGTCATGTCCACCACCGGGATCTCCAGCGGCCCGCTCTCCTTCATGCGCGTGTTCGACGTCGCCACCGAGACCATCAAGCAGGGCGGCACCAGGCGCGGCGCCAACATGGCGATCCTCAGGGTCGACCATCCCGACATCATGGACTTCATCATGTGCAAGGCGGACCAGCGCCAGTTGAACAACTTCAACATCTCGGTCGGCATCACCGAGGAGTTCATGAAAGCGGTGGACGCGGACCAGGATTACAACCTCCTGAACCCGCGCGACAAGTCGCCCGCCGGCACCCTCAACGCCCGCAAGGTGTTCAACCGCATCGTCAAGCAGGCCTGGGAGAACGGCGAGCCGGGGATCATCTTCCTGGACCGGCTGAACAAGGACAACCCGACCCCGCACATAGGCGAGATCGAATCCACCAACCCCTGCGGCGAGCAGCCGCTTTTGCCCTACGAATCGTGCAACCTCGGCTCCATCAACTTGGGGAAGATGGTGACCCTCGGACGGGTGAACTGGGACCGGCTGAAGGAAGTGATTCATCTGGCCGTGCACTTTTTGGACAACGTGATCGAGGTCAACAACTACCCGCTCATCCAGATCGACGAGATGACCCGCTCCAACCGCAAGATCGGGCTGGGGGTGATGGGGTGGGCGGACATGCTGATCATGCTCGGCATCCCCTACGATTCCGAGCAGGCGATCAAGCTGGGCGAGCAGGTGATGAAGTTCATCAACGACGAGGGGCACGCCGCCTCGCGCGCGCTGGCCAAGATCCGGGGCGCCTTCCCCAACTTCAAGGGCTCCATCTACGACAGGCCCGGCGCCGAGCCGATCCGCAACGCCACCGTGACCACCATAGCGCCCACCGGCACCATCTCCATCATCGCCAACGCCTCCAGCGGCGTGGAGCCGCTGTTCGCGGTCTCCTACGTGCGCCAGGTGATGGATAAGAACATCCTGGTCGAGGTGAACCCGCTGTTCGAGAAGATCGCCAAGTCCGAGGGGTTCTACTCCGAGGCGCTCATGCAGAGGATCGCCGAGCACGGCACCATCCACGAGATCAGCGACATCCCCGAGCAGGTCCGGGAACTGTTCGTCACCGCCCACGACATCTCGCCGGAAGTGCACATCTCCATGCAGGCGGCCTTCCAGCGCTACACCGACAACGCGGTGAGTAAGACGGTCAACTTCCCCAACGACGCCACCATGGAGGACGTCGAGAAGGTGTACCGGCTGGCCTACCAGTCCAACTGCAAAGGGGTCACCATCTACCGCGACGGCTCCAGGGACGAGCAGGTGCTCTCCACCGGCTCCAAGAAGGAAGAGGCGGCCGTGGCGGCGGTCCATGTCGAGGAGAAGCGGACCACCAAGCGCGAGCGGCCCAAGGCGCTCAAGGGGTGGACCTACCAGATGCAGACCGGCTGCGGCCCGCTGTACATCACCATCAACGAGGACAACTCCGGCCTCTTCGAAGTCTTCACCACCATGGGCAAGGCGGGGGGCTGCGCCGCCTCCCAGTGCGAGGCCATCGGCCGCATGGTGTCGCTCGCCTGGCGAAGCGGCATCCAGGGCAGAAGCGTGGTGAAGCAGCTTTTGGGCATCTCCTGCCACTCCCCTTCCGGTTTCGGCGACAACAAAGTGCTCTCCTGCGCCGACGCCGTCGCCAAGGCGATCCAGTCCCACCTGACCCTGACCGGTCACACCGACCTGGTGGAAGTCCCGTCCTTCGACAAGGGCGCCTGCCCCGAGTGCGGCGGCGTGGTCGAGCACGAAGGTGGCTGCGCGGTCTGCCGGGTCTGCGGCTACTCCGAGTGCGCGTAAATTCGGGCAGCCCGCAACGGCCGAGTCCGACGCACCGATAGGCCGATGGGCTAATAGGCCGATAGACCGATGGGCGGGATTCCAAAGGATCTGAAGAAGACAGGCAGTTGCAGCAAATTCAAAGGGGGGCCTCCGTGAATCGTTCGTTCTTATCCGGCTAAGGAAGGAACGATTGAAATCATGGGAGCCCCCCCTTTTTTTCCGCCCGCTTTAGGCGCAGGCCAGAGCTGAAGAAACGAAGAAACGACGCATCGACGCACGGGCGTCCCAAAAGTTTGCGCCAGACACCACGTATTTTGCCCGAGGTTACCATGCTATTCACTGAAGAAGAACGCGATACGGTATACAAAGTGATCTACAACAGGCGGGATGTCAGGGGACAGTTCAAGCCGGATCCCATTCCCGATGAGGTGCTGTCCCGCATCATATCGGCTGCGCACCATGCCCCGAGCGTTGGTTTCATGCAACCGTGGGATTTCGTCGTGGTCAAGAACCCCGAAATAAAGCGTCGGGTGAAAGAAGGCTTTGAGGTTGCGCATAAGGAAGCCGCCGAAATGTTCGACGGCGAACGGCAGGAAATCTACAAGACCCTGAAGCTCGAAGGGATAACCGAAGCTCCGATCGGGATATGCATCACCTGCGACAGGGAACGTACCGGCCCGGTAGTAATAGGTCGGACCGCCAACCCGGAGATGGATCTGTATAGTTCCGTGTGCGCCGTCCAGAACTTGTGGCTGGCGGCAAGAGCCGAAAATCTAGGCGTCGGATGGGTAAGCATAATCCATCATGATTGCATGCGAAAAGCTCTCAACATACCGCAGCACATTACGCCGATAGCGTATCTATGTATCGGATACGTAACCTTCTTCCATGACAGGCCCGAATTGGAAAAAGCGGGGTGGCTGCCCAGGGCGGACGTCGACTCTTTGGTCCATTATGACCAATGGCGTTAACAGCAGGCCGACGGGAAGCGCTCCCGACATCGCGTCGGGAAATCCTTTCAGGCCGTGAAGGCAGGCATTCAAGCGGCGACCAATCGGTCGCCGCTGCTGTTTCCGCCTATCGATCGTCGCCTTTTCACTCAGCTGCCGGCAGATTCGGCAGCTTCGTCACCACCGTGAACGCTGCCAGCAGCAGCAGGCAGATCATGGCGGCTACCCCCGGCCAGCCCAGGTACTGCCAGAAGACCCCTCCCAACGTTCCGGAAACACTCGACCCCTGGTAGAAGCAGAACAGGTAGATTGATGAAGCCTGGGCCCTGCCGGCACCGGCTCGGCGCCCCACCCAACTTGAAGCAATGGCGTGGGCGCAGAAAAAACCGCAGGTAAAAATTCCCACCCCGGCGACGACAAGGGGTAGCGGTGCGGCAAGGGTGACGAGCGTTCCCGCAAACATGGTTGCAAAGGTCGCGCGGATCATGGCCCGGCGACCGAAGCGGTTGAGCAACCCTCCCACCGCGCCGGAGCTGAACGAGCCGAGCAGATAGACGAGGAAGATCAGGCTGACGCTCGACTGGGTCAGGTTATACGGTGGAGCCAGCAGGCGGAAGCCGATGTAGTTGTAGAGCGACACGAAAGCCCCCATGCCGAGGAAGGCGAGGCTGTAGAGGCAGAGCAGACCGGGGTCTTTCAGTTGGCGCACCAGAGCGCTGAACAAATAGCCGAACCGGAAGGGGCGGCGCTGGAAATTGGTGGAGGGAGGGAGGCTGCTTATGAAGACGACGCTCAATACCAGGCTGACCGCGCCGATGACGGCGACGGCCGTATGCCAAGGGAGGTAGTCGCAGAGCAGGGACGATCCGATCCGGCCACTCATCCCCCCTATGGCGTTGCCGCTGATGTAAAGCCCCATGGCACTGCCAATAGCCCTGGCATCCATCTCTTCTCCCAGGTAGGCCATGGCTATCGACGGAACTCCGGACAGTACCAGTCCCTGGACGAGACGCAGCGCCAGCAGTGCGCCGAAGGAATGGGCGAACCAGGTGGACAGCGCCAGCAGGGAGGTACAGAGCAAAGCCGCTCCCATGACCGGCCGCCGGCCGAGGCTGTCGGATACCGTCCCGGCCAGCAGTATCCCGAAGGCCAGGGCGGCAGTGGCGATGGAAAGCGGGAGGCTGGCCACGGCAGGCGCCACGCCGAATTCGTCGGCAAAGAGCGGCAACATCGGCTGCAGGTCATAGAGGGTGACGAAAGACACGAAGCCGGCGCAGAAAACAGCCAGATTTATGCGCCGGTAAACGGCGGTGCCCGCCCGGACCGATCCTTCCTTTAGTACCATCTCCTTGGCGGCGCCGTTCATGACGTCACGCCCTGATTCCTTCGATATCGGTCCTGCCAGCCGGCAGCGTGAGGGGGTTGCCGCGAGGTCAGTGCAGCCGGACGGGAAAACGGTTTCGTTGCATAGGGGGAACGATAGCGGGTGTAAGCGGCCTGGCCGGAGAAATAGTCCTTGAACGATGGGGTGCTCATGTCGCCTCCGAGGGAGTGGATTGGTAAGGAGGCTGCACGCTAGCACTTGCTCAGCAATTCCCGTTGAAGCTATAACCTCCCGAAAGGGCGTTGATATTAAAAACGAGTTTCGTAAAGATTCTCTCAGCTTAAGCC
>CAIYDQ010000067.1 GCA_903925075.1 uncultured Geobacter sp. | reverse complement strand
GCCGTTGAAGATGACGAAGGCGGAGGCGATCAGCCCAAGCACGGCGGCGACCACCATCGAGCGCTGGGCCAGCTTCTGGTGTCGCTTCTGCAGCAGAAAGAGCGCGGAT
The DNA here is from genome assembly GCA_903925075.1 of uncultured Geobacter sp. GTDB lineage: Bacteria > Desulfobacterota > Desulfuromonadia > Geobacterales > Geobacteraceae > Geomonas. Next base: position 3,769 of record CAIYDQ010000067.1, on the reverse strand, counting down.
ACGCCGATCACGAAGAGCGAGGCCAAGAGGAAGGAGGAACTGGTGGTGTGGGTGAACTTCTGCACCGCGGTGGGCGACAGGGCGATCTCGGCGAAATTAGTCATCTCGAAGCGCGCCTTTTCCGGGTTGAAAGCCATCCCCACCGGGGCCTGCATCCAGCCGTTGGCCACCAGTATCCAGACCGCCGACAGGTTGGAGCCGACCGCCACCATCCAGGTGGAAAAGAGGTGGAACCCCTTGGAGGCCCGCTGCCAGCCGAAAAACATCACCGCGAAGAAGGTGGCTTCGATGAAGAAGGCGAAGATCCCCTCCACGGCCAGCGGTGCGCCGAAGATATCCCCCACCATCCAGGAGTAGTTCGACCAGTTGGTGCCGAACTCGAACTCCATGATGATACCGGTGGCGACCCCGATGGCGAAATTGATCCCGAAGAGGGTCATCCAGAATTTGGTCAGCTTCTTCCACCCCTCGTCGCCTGTTTTGACGTAGATGGACTCGAAAAAGGCGACCAAAAAGGACAGCCCCAGAGTCAGCGGCACGAAAATCCAGTGATACATGGCCGTCAGCGCGAATTGCGCGCGGGCCCAGTCCACCGTCGTCAGCATTTGATCTTGCACTCTACCCTCCTTGTGTTTTGGCGGCCGGTGCCGGTCCCGCCAGTGATGATTCCTGCCTTTAGAGCTTTTTCCCGCCGGCTTCCTTTCATGGAGGGGCCGGCAACCTGGTCAGATTGCCGAGCACATAGGCGGACCGCTCGCGATCGGTGCGGAAGTTGTCTGCGAGAAAATCGGAGAAGAACAGCAGCTTGAGCACGGCGAACATCAGAAAAAGCTTGACGGCCACTATCTTCCAGAGCGTGCGCCCCACCAGCATGCAACGGAAACCGTCGCGGTAAAAACGGTACAAATCTTTTAGACGACAACCCATGTAAGCACCCGTTTCAGACCTTAAAGATTGAATTGGACTTGTTTATGGCTAAGCAAGGCCAGATACGCAGCATTAAAGCTGGCGGTTCCGATCCCTCGATATACGCCGGCGAACACTTGATCTTATTGTCAGCCGATGCCTTGGCGAGTGACTTTCGCGGTCAACCGCAGTTCAGGCCTGCCAGCCAAGCTTGCCGGCGCTTCCGCTCGACCGCCGCCCGAGGCCGCATGCGGCGCGGTTAGTGGGAGCATCCCTGGCTGTGGCCGTGACCGCCACAGGTGTGGCCCGGCATGTATTCGGGCAGTTCGTTCGCCTTGAAAAGCCGGACGTTTTCAGCGATGGTCCCTTGCTGCGCCTGGAATACGCGCAGCCCGGCGCTGTTCAGTTTATGCAGCGCGCCGCCGCCGATTCCTCCGACCACGATCGCGTCGACTTGATGGCCTCCAAGCCCGGCGATCGGATTGCAGGCCCCGTGTTCGTGGATCTGATCGCTGTTGTTGATGGCCGTCAACTCATAGGTCGCCATATCCACCACGACAAACCCCGGCGCCGACCCGAAATGCCCGAACACCTGACTCTCCAACCCTTGATTCTCCAAAACCGGAAAACAGACTTTCATTGTGTACCTCCGTACTTATTTGCGCATATCCCGCATGTTGACTGATCAACAAAATCGCTCACCAGTTTCTTCACTTCATTGTTTACCAGGTCCCTCTTCCTGCGTTTGCCGGGCGTTTACGGTGACAGCCTTTTCTGCGGCCGCAGCCCGGCATCGCAAAAAAGCCATCTTCGATCCTGCCATCGAGCCAAGCTTCGATTACCTCGCGGACGGCGCCCGCGATAAAGGAATGCACCTCGATACCGCAGGCCTTGGCGGCGATGCAGGCGGGCCTTGATATCGCGCCGCAGATCAACACGTCGATGCGCGCTTCCGCAAGCGAGGCGATCTTTGCCATGGCTGAACAGGCCGGCAGCGAGAGAGCCTCCTCGGGAAGGGGCGCGCCGTTCTCCAGGATAACGACCACGGCCTGTCCGGCGACATCGAAAACGGGAGCTATCCGATCGCTCCATATGGTGAAGGCGGCTCTCATTCGAGGACTCCCACGGTTTGCGTGCCTTCCCGGCACGCCTGCGTTTGGCTGCTTCACCGATTGCTTTACTAGCTAATAGCAACAGTCGGGCCATGTTGTTCAAAAAGGCGCAGCCGGCCGTAGCTGTCTATAAAAACAGAGCTTGAGTAGCAGACGACGGGGGGCTGTCAGGGAGAGTGGTTGCGATGCTGCAACCATCGATGAGGCCAATGGTAGCGTTTTAGCTACTTCGCGGGGCTTTGGAGGCGCGCCCGTTTCGTTCCGGCAGCGGCAGGCGAAGGGATTTCATTTTACGGTAGAGCGTGGTCTTGTGGATGCCGAGTTCGCGGGCCGCAGCCGCCCGGTTGAAGTCGTTTCGCCTCAGCGCGGCGAGAATTGATTGCTCTTCCGCCGATCTCGTCCAGAAAGAGAGTCCCGTCTCCGGCCAGCGCGAACCTGCCGGGTTTGTCGCGGGCCGCGCCGGTGAAGGCTCCCTTCTTGTAGCCGAACAACTCCGACTCGAGCAGCGTATCCGGCAGGGCGCCGCAGTTGACCGCGACGAAAGGCTTTTGCTTGCGCGGGCTCATGCCGTGAATGGCCCTCGCCAGCAGATCCTTGCCGGTCCCCGTTTCGCCGTGAATGAGCACGGTTGTCGAACTGGCGGCCAGCGAGGGAACCATCTCGAAAACCGGCCGCATGGCCTGGCTATGGCTGACAAGGTCGCCTATGCGAAGATGTCCCTGCAGTTCCTGGCGAAGCGCGACTATCTCGCTTAAATCGCGGAAGGTCTCAGCATCGGCCTGGTCCTAACCCTGACGCTCCCGCGCAGGGCTTCCAGGGTGGACGCGCCCTGTTCCTTGGCGATCTCGATGAAGTCAATCAGCAGAATGGAGTTACCGGCAAGCGCACGGAAGCCTGGTTACGGCTTACTGAAGATCAGCGCTAATCGGGAAATTGAAAGCCGCTCTACATCCTCCCTAAAAAAGGCCGCATCAGCCCAAATATTGTCCTTGTTGCGTTCTTCGTGGTGTGATAATAATTCAGCGTAATCATAACTACCGGGAATAAAGCCCTTTCGTTGAGAAAGCCCGAGATGCTCCTAAGAGAGCACAGGGTCTACAGGCGGCGGGTTGCACGATCTAGAACCGAAGGAATTAGGCAATGTATCGACGGGGACCATGTCCAAACATCATTGCTGATGGAAAGTATTCCCTGAGATTTAACAAGAGACCATTATATGATTGAATTGAAAAATGTTACCAAACAATATGTTTCGCTTACGGCTGTTGACAATGTCTCCTTCTCTGTCAAGACAGGCGAGTATTTTGCTTTGCTTGGACCCAATGGTGCAGGGAAGACGACGATCATTAAGATGCTGCTCGACTTTACACGACCGACATCGGGAAGCTTATCATTAAGCGGCATCCCAAGCAAACATGCAGAATGCAGAACATCAATCGGTTATCTTGCCGAAAACCACCATATTCCATCATGTCTTTCAGGGTGGCAATACCTCCTACGTTGTGCCGAATTATTGGATATAAGTCAGTCCGATGCTATCGATCAATGCAGGCGCATTGTCGAGCTGATCGGAATGCAGGGCAGGGAATATGCAAAGGCCGACACATATTCTAAGGGTATGATTCAACGGTTCGGATTAGGCGCTGCTCTCATGGGTGATCCAAAACTGTTAATTCTGGATGAGCCCACCTCCGGCTTAGATCCAATCGGTATCAGAGAAATACGCCAGCTCTTAGAGTCGCTTAAATGTC
>CAIYDQ010000066.1 GCA_903925075.1 uncultured Geobacter sp. | reverse complement strand
TCTCCTTTGTTCTCCTCTCTCCGATAGAATCTGGAGAGTATGGAGCCGAGTGCTAGGGTGGGTCAATTTTGGACGCCGATTATGGCCGTAGGTGGGTCAATATTGCATGCCGATTCACAGAACGCGCCAGAAAGGTACCTACGACATCTTTTCCGCGACAGGAGCGAGGAAGACGAATAGAAAACAACGCGTATAAGATTACAAGTTTCGTGCAGTAAGGGCAGCCGCTATGCTTCAGCAGACACGGGTAACATAACTCTGCCTGCAGTCGCTCAATCTGGTTCACGAGGCGCCCCCCTCCTGAGATTCCTAATAAGTATAGTAGGCAGGAAAATAGCGGGGTGGTCTCCCTAAAGAAGGAAGGCCTGTCGGGAAATAGCGAGGTGGTCCTCCTGAATAAGGAAGGCATGTCGGGGAATAGCGAGGTGGTCTTCCTAAGTAAGGAAGGCATGTCGGGAAATAACGAGGTGGTCTTCCTAAATAAGGAAGGCATGTCGGGAGATAGCGAGGTGGTCTTCCTAAGTAAGGAAGGCATGTCGGGAAATAACGAGGTGGTCTTCCTAAGTAAGGAAGGCATGTCGGGAAATAACGAGGTGGTCTTCCTAAAGAAGGAAGGCATGTCGGGAAAAAGCGAGGTGGTCTCCCTAAGTAAGGAAGGCATGTCGGATAATAGCGAGGTGGTCTTCCTAAGTAAGGAAGGCATGTCGGGAAATAGCGAGGTGGTCTTCCTAAATAAGGAAGGCATGTCGGGAGATAGCGAGGTGGTCTCCCCGAATAGGAAAGGCCTGTCGGAAAATAGCCGGGCTATCCTCCCTGTCACGGAAGGTTGAATGCGAGGGAGAATGGTTGAAACCCTGATGGGTTTCCTGGTAACGGAAGGGTGGAGGGTATGCTCTGCTTGCAGAGGCGACTCAAACGGGGCCCCTCGTTGCCGTGGGGCTCACGAGATTTGGTTCAGGTAATCGAGATGGTGACGACTTTTGACCACGGGAGGACTAGGGTCTTTACCCGATAACCGGAGAAACGGCAACGGGTGTAACATGGGCGTAATCGCATGGCTTGAAGGGGCGACGAAAAAGGAGCTTCCTCATGGGCGCACGAGTTGACGCTATAGACCGACATGTTGTCAGCATAGCCATTTGCTGGACCGTAGCCATTTTGTGTTCGTTTGCCTGGCTTTGCCGCCAGGAACGGAGAAACGTCCAGGCAATCGCGCTGGCCGAGGCCAAGGCAACCTACCAAAAGGACGCCCTCTACCGCCGCTGGGCCACCAAACAAGGCGGATTCTATGTCCCGATTTCTCGGGAAACGCCCCCCAGTCCCTACCTGTCCCACATCCCCGAACGCGACATCGTGACCCCTTCGGGGAGACGGCTCACCTTGGTCAACCCCGCCTACATGACCCGGCAGGTCTTCGAGTTCGCCAGCCAGGACACAAGCCAGTTGGTGCGCGGCCACATCACCAGCCTAAAGCCGATTCGGCCCGAAAACGCCGCCGACCCCTGGGAGCGCGAGGCACTGCTCTCCTTCCAGAACGGGGCCAAGGATGCAAGCGTGGTGCAGACCATCGACGGACGCCAGTACCTGAGGTTCATGCGCCCCTTCTTGACCGAAACGGGGTGCCTGAAATGCCACGCTCATCAGGGATACAAACTGGGAGATGTCCGGGGAGGCATCAGCGCCACGGTCGCCATAGACGAGTACACGGCCTACTCTCGCAACGTTATAGCCGGGGGAGCGGCGACCCATGGGGTTATCTGGCTCATGGGCCTCGGCATCGTCGGATTCGGCCGCCGTGCGCTCTCCAGGAGCGCCGCGGTCCTGCGGGAAAGCGAGGAAAGATATCGGACGGTCGCCGACTTCACCGCCGACTGGGAATACTGGCTGGCGCCCGACAACAGCCTGCGTTACATGTCCCACTCCTGCCGAGCCATGGCGGGTTACGGCCGTGAGGAGTTCTACAGCGACCCCGATCTGCTGAGAAGGATCGTCCATCCGGAGGACCTGTCCGTTTTCGACGGTCATTTCCACTTAAACACGCCCGACGGGGAGCCCAAGGCGATAGATTTCCGCATCGTCACCCGCAGCGGCGAGATCCGCTGGATCTCGCACGTATGCCGGACCGTGTACCGCAAGGACGGCAGGGAAAATGGAAGCCGCGCCAGCAACCGCGACATCACCGACCGAAAGCGTGCGGAGGAGGCGCTCCACCTGCAGACCATGCTCCTGGAGCAGGAGATGGCCGAACGGCAAAAGGCCCACGAGGCCCTGTACGCCAAGACCGCGGCCCTGGAGCAGGAAATCTTGGAGCGGCAAGTCGCCCAGCAAAATCTGGAGGAACAGACCGTCGTCCTGGAGCAGGAAATAGAGGAACGGCAGGTCGTCCAGCAGAACCTGGAGGAACAGACCGTCGCCCTGGAGCTTGAGATCGACGAGCGCAAGCGGGTGGAGCAGGAAAGCCTGGAACTCCGGGAGCAGTTGCTCCATTCCCAGAAGATGGAGGCGATCGGGCTTTTGGCCGGCGGCGTCGCCCACGATTTCAACAACATCCTCACCGTCATCCTGGGATACGGCGAAATACTGGCAATGAAGCTGCAAGAGACGGGCGAACGGGAGAAGGCGGTACAGATCGTGAGGGCTGCGGAGCGGGCCGCCGAATTAACCAAGGGGCTCCTTGCCTTCGGCAAGAAGCAGGCCTTCAACCTGACCATCCGCGACATCAACCAACTGGTGGCGGAAAACGGCAGTTTCCTGAAACGGGTGATCGGCGAGGAAATCGAGTTGGCGACCGAGCTCTCCCCGGAACCGCTCAACGTGATGATGGACAGCTCCCAGATCCAGTTGGTGCTGATGAATCACGCCACCAACGCACGCGAAGCCATGCCCGAGGGGGGCAAGTTGACCATCGGCGTGGAGCGGCTTACCTTGGACGAGGATTTCATCGCCCTGCAAGGGCGCGGCACGCCGGGGCCGTATGCGCTGATCCGCGTACAGGACACCGGATGCGGCATGAGCAAGGAAACCACGCGGCGCATCTTCGAGCCGTTTTTCACCACCAAGGGGATGGGAACCGGGCTGGGACTCGCCATCACCCACGGCATCGTTTCCCAGCACAACGGCTTTATCCGTTGCGAAAGCGAACAGGGCAAGGGGACGACCTTCTTCATCTATCTGCCGATTGCCGGAGCGGAAAGCGTCGCTGTTGCCGCCGGCAGCGGCGACGGCTTTTCCATCCCGCGCGGCAGCGAAACGGTGCTCTTGGCCGAGGACGACCCGTTTTTAATGGAGATGACCACCGGATGCCTGGAGGCAAACGGATACAAGGTGCTGCAGGCTGAAGACGGCGCCAAGGCGGTCGAGCTTTTCCAGAGGCATCGGGAGGACATCGACCTGGTGGTGTTGGACGCGATCATGCCCAAACTGACCGGTAAACAGGCATGGAGCCAGATCACCGCGCTGCGGCCCGAGGTGAAGGGACTTTTTGTCAGCGGCTACACCAACGACATCATCAGCGGCAAGGTCGCCATCGACTACAGCGTCCCCTTTATCGGCAAACCGCTTAAGCCCTCCGCCTTTTTGCGCAAGGTGCGCGAGGTGCTGGACGGTGGAGCGGGCGGCCGACAAGACGATGGCGTGGCTGGCACTGGGCAAAGAGGGTAGAGAGAACCGGCGGCGTTGGGAAGAAAAGATATGTTTGAAAAGCAGTGCAGCGGGCGCTTCACGGATTGGCGGTTGCCCTCTTCTCTTTCCCTTGAAACACGATGTCCAGGCGCAAGGTCAGAGCATAGTTGCTGGCGAAACTGCCGTCGGGCTGGCGCGGCCAGGACATCTCCGGCTCCAGTTCGTAAAAAAGCCAGCTTCGCAAAAAGTTGCGACGATAGCGCACCCGCAGCAGGTAATTGTTCATCCAATCGTTCAAACTCGTATTGCCGTAAGCCCCGGCCGTCACGGTGACGGCGCTGCGCGTGGAAAGTTCGCGGATCAGGGAAAATTCGCTTCCCCATTCGACGCCCTTGATCTCCCTGGAGACGGTGCCGCTGTTGGCACAGCGCAGGATGGTCCTCGGGTTGAGCAACCGTTCAAGACTGAATTCTGTGGTTTCCCCTTCACCATCAGGGGTCCTGGCGAAGACGGTCTCCCCAAAGCGCAACAGCGAGACCTCGCTTATCCTGTACACATATTGGTAACTGGCTCTGGCAAAAACCTGCGGCGGCAAGGCCAGCTTTACCCCCGCTCCCAGGAATAAATCGGTCTCGTCGGAGTGAATGAACTGGTAGCGAAGCTCGGTGTTGAGGAGGCGGGCGCCCTGAAAGGTCCGGTCGAAACCCGGGCTTCCCGGATCCTCCGGGAGACTTGGAGCCAACGGTTCCGGCTTGTCCTGCCCGGCAATGGCCAAGCGCAGGCGTTCGTTTATATGGGAAAGATCAAAACTGGCGCGTAGCGTCGACCCCGGCAGCAAGCCCCCGCCCTGTTGCATGCGAAGCGAGCTATACCAGTGCAAGAGATATGAGGTGTTCGACTCCGGTTGGCTGTGCCGCCTGCCGAAAAAATCGTCCAGGCGAATCTCCTGGTGAAGGATGCTGCGCTCCAAACGGGCATGACTCTCATCCGCGGTCCTGCCGATGCTGCTGACCCTTTTGTTCACCATTTCCATGAAGGTGGTCCCGCCGGCTCCAGGCTCCGCCGACAAAGGAACGCAAATGTCCGGCCTCCCCTGCTCCGTTGGCCCCGTAACGGGCGTGACGGACAAGGACTCGGCCGGCTCGCAAATAGACTGTGCAGGCGGCGCTGTCGGAACCTTCGCCGGCACCGCCGTATCAGCCTGCGCCGGCGAGCATGCGAGGCACGCAACCAAGACGAGAGTCGGCAGGCAACGTATGAAAACTGACCGGTAAGTTATGGCTCCCACCTCGACTCACGGAAACTTTAAACTATCCTGCTGCCGGAACCTGCAGCGGCCGCGGATTCCCTTCACAGGCCGCAATGCAACAGTCGGTTACGAAAATATATCCTGGAGCAACAAGATACCATTCAAATTGCGCTCCAATTGCCCTGCCAGCTATTATAAAAAACAAATGCTGCAAGAGGGACGGAAGGGATTGAGTAATCGAACCGCGGCGCCCCCCGTTTGTGCGTAACCAAACGGGGGGCGATAGTAAGGCATCAGGCGGTTAGTGTCAACCTTGAGGCGGCACACGCCGAGTCGGAACTCCCTTCCTTGGCTGCCAGCCGTTTGCGTCTTCCCCGCTATTTCTTGCCGCAGCCTCCGCCGCTGCAACCGTAACCGCAGCAATTCCCCTTCTTCTTCCAAAGGGAGATGTAGAGGAGGTAGCTCGCAGCTGCCAGTATCGCGACCGCTATGACCATATCTGAAATGCCCATGTCAACCTCCCAGCCCGATAAGTTTTCCACCCTGGAAAACCAGGCACGCCACGCCCCAGGCGAGGAACATCTGGTAGCCGAAGGCGATCCCGTACCACTTCCAGGTGCCGAACTCCTGCACCATGGCGACGGCTGCCACCACGCAGGGCATGTAGAGCAGCACGAAGGTGATGAAGGCGTAGGCCGCAAGCGGCGTGAACTGGTTCTTCAACTCCGCCCGCAGCGGCGAGCGTTCCGCCGCCTTGGCGGCGTCCTCTTCGGCTGAGATGCTGGTGATCCCGAAGGTGGAGGTGATGTTGGCGGCGGATTCCCCCGCAGCCTTCAAGAAGGAGGAGCCGACCTCTTTCAGCTCTTCGCCCAACGACGGCTTCGCCGCCTCATTCGCGGCCTCCTTTTTCAGGTAAATCTCGCCCATGGTCCCCACCACGATCTCCTTGGCAACCAGCCCGGCGATCAGAGAAGAGCTCGCCTCCCAGGTGCCAAAGCCCAGCGGCTTAAGGGCGGGGGCAACGATCGCGCCTACCTGGCCCAGGTAGGAATCCTTCTTGTGCTCCACTCCCCAGGGGAGATTGAGGAGAAACCAGACCATGATCGATACCGCCAGGATGTAGGTTCCCGCCTTGATCAGGAAGTGTTTCCCTTTTTCCCAGGTATGGATCAGCAGGCTCCTCAAGGAAGGCATCCGGTAGGGAGGGAGTTCCATGATGAACATGGGAGCTTCCCCCTTGAAAAGGGTCTTTTTGAAGACGAATCCCATGCCGATGGCCAGCAGTATTCCCATCATGTACAAAGACCACAGGACCGATCCGCCGTGCTTGGGGAAGAAGGCTCCGATGAAGACGACGTAGACCGGAAGCCTCGCGCCGCAGGACATGAGCGGGACCAGCAGTGCGGTGAGCGCCTTGTCGCGCGGGTTCTCCAGGGTGCGCGTCGCGTAGATGGCGGGAACGTTGCAGCCGACACCGAGCAGCATGGGGATGAACGACTTGCCGTGCAGGCCGATGGAATGCATGGCCCGGTCCATGACGAAGGCGGCGCGCGCCATGTAGCCGCTCCCCTCCAGGAAGGTGATGAAGAACATCATGGCGAAGATCATGGGGACGAAGACCAGCACGTTGCCGGTCCCGGCGATTACCCCGTCGGTGGCCAGCGAAACGGTCCAGGCGGGCGCATGTATCGCGCCGAGCAGGGCTTCGGCCAGCCGCTTGAAAGGACCCGAGATCATGGCCCCGATCCAGTCGGCAAACGGCTTGGAGAGGTCGAAGGTGAGTTTGAACATGATCCACATGGCGGCCAGGAAGATCGGGATGCCGAACACGCGGTGCAGCACCACCCGGTCTATCTTCTCGGTCAGTTCTGTCTTGGGCAGCTCCGGCTTCTGCAGCACTTCCCGGGTGAGGCCGGTGGCGAGCGCATAGCGGGCCTCGGCCATCACCGCCTCGATGTCTTCGCCGTGCGCCCTTTTCAGATGGCGCAGGGCTTCCTCCAGAAGATTCCCGCCGAAGCCGGTTACCTTCTGGACATGGCCGTCGCCCTCCATGAGCTTCAGCAGGAGCCAGCGCCGCGGATAGCGCTCAATGAGTGCCGGGTGGCCGGCGATCAGTTCCCCGGCAATGAAATCGGCCGCCATCTCGATATCCTCCCCGTAATTGAGCTGCTGCGGGAGATGCCCCTGCGGATCCTTCGCCGTGGCGATGGCGCTCTTCAAGAGTTCGTCGAGGCCGCTCTTCTTGGTGGCCGAGGTGGGGATCACCGCGATGCCCAGCATTTTTTCGATCCCGCCGACGTCGATTCGATATCCTTTGGCCTGCGCCTCGTCGAAGATATTGAGCGCCATCACCATCGGTATGCCCAGGTCCATGAGTTGGACGGTAAGGTAGAGGTTTCGCTCCAGGTTGGTGGCGTCGACCACGTTGATGATCAGGTCGGGGCGCTCATTGACCAGATAATCGCGGGCGATGATCTCTTCCTGTGTATAGGGGGAGAGCGAATAGGTGCCGGGGAGGTCGATCAGACGAATCCTGGCGCCGGCGTACTCGAAGGAAGCTTCCTTCTTCTCCACCGTTACCCCCGGCCAGTTCCCCACGTGCAGTCGGGAGCCGGCGATGGCGTTGATCAGGGTGGATTTTCCCGCGTTGGGGTTCCCCGCCACCGCCACGGTGATGGTCCGCTTCTCTACCGGGCGCAGTTCGCCCCGTTGCGGTACCCGGGCCTCCGCCGCGGGGATGTTTTCCTTGCGTAGCGCCTCGGCGGTCACAACGACACCTCCACGGCGATACCCTCTGCCTCATTCTTGCGCAGAGAAAGGTGGTAGCTCTTGATGAATACCTCGAGCGGGTCGCCCATGGGCGCCACCTTGACCACTTTCACCTCTTCACCCACCAACACCCCCATGTCCATGAGGCGTCTCTTCAAGGGGCCGGAAACCCCGATGGCGGTTATTCGCCCCTTCTCCCCCGGTTTCAGCTGCGCCAGATTCATCGACCCACCTCCTTGATCATTATCTTCATCGCCAGGCCGCGGTCCACGGCGATCCTCGATTCGTCCACCTTCAAAAGGATCGGGCTGCCATTGTTGAGCATCTGCACCGTCTTGCCGACCCTGAGCCCCATGTCTTCCACGCGGCAGTCGCATTTTTGCCGGTCCGCGCCGGGGGCGCAGGTCGGGGTCAATCTGATTGCGGTTATTACGCCCTGCTCTCCGGGGTTCAAAAGCCCGAGGGGTACCATGATGACTCCTTTGATGTAATTCATGCCGGTTAGCCGACTGTCCGAGCCTTGTCCGGAGGCGGCGCCCCGGCAATAATGCAATTCATTTTCAACAACTGGGCGTAAAAAAACCGCCGTCGCGCTTCGAGGTCCAGGAGGCATGCTGCGCCGCCTGGCTCACGCAATTAAGAGGAGGAGCGCCGCAGGAAAGGAGCTCGGCCATGCGGCAACGGCAAACGCGATGGAGTTCGGCAAGTTGCAGACTTTCGTCTGGCCTGCCGAAGATTTTCCAGGGTCCCTGGCAGGAAAAGGGAAGCTGGACCCATCCCATGAAGCCGACCACGTCCTTGAGCGGATAGCCGAGGAATACGCCGATTTCGTGCGGGAAGCCACCTGCCGTCATCTTCTCCTGAAGTGCGTCCAGAGTCAGTTTTCGATCGGACGGAGCGCGGTACCCGGCACGGGCGAGCACGGCAGCGACCTTCTTCTGAGCCAGCAGCGCGTCCATCGATTCCTCATGATAGATCAAAAGCAGGCGATGGCCGGCGTTGTCGGCAAGCTCCCTGAATTTCAGGCCGAACTCCTCCATGAGGCCGATCCCGTAGCTGTCCCAGAGCGCATAGAGGTTGCGGCCGCAGGGGCGTTGACGGTTCACGATGCTGATGAGGTTTCCCGGCTTGCTGCCCCAGAGGACTTCAGCCGTCTCCAGGGCAAGAAAGGCGGCAAGACAGTCACGCCCGTCGGGGAACTTCATGGACAGATGCTGCCAGACGGGGCGGTTGATCCCGGTCGAGTCGTGCCAGGTTTCTTGATGCACTTGATGCAACATGTAGTCCCCCTGTCGGAAACGGTGATCCTCGGATCCGCATGCTAAGCCGTGGTCGAATGCGTAGTCGCGCCGGCAATTGGTACGTCATTCGCCTGGGTCATTCCGCTCTCCGCATACTTCTAGTTTGACCGTCCATCGACGGGGAAACATGTGCAGGAGCGTTTCCACGGCACTAAGCTGAAAATGAATGTAGTTGTCAATATCATTGACTCGACGGCCTGTCAACGAATTTCTTCCGTCTGGGAGAAAATTTCGGTGAGATGGCAGCACTCATCGAAAGGCAGGAGGCGTGACAGTGTCCGGGGGGAAAACCCGGCGCAGATGACAGACCTGTCGAAGAAAAGACTCGCGGACGCAGGGAAAGGGCACGCGGGTAAGCCATGCACGCGGCGAAGATGATTTTGAGGGCGCAGGTCGAGACGGACCAAAGCCGCTGAGAAACGAGCCCGAATGTACTCTTGCGCCGGTTCCTCCATGAGCGTATAGTCCCCCCCATGCTAACTTACCAGATAAATGCCAAAGACCACTTCAGGCGCGTGGACAGTTTTCTGCGCAACCTGCTGCCGAGCGCGCAGTTTTCCTACCTTAAAAAACTTCTCAACGCCGGACACCTGGCGGTGAACGGCGCTCCGGCCGAGGCGGATCGGATCCTTGCCAGCGGCGACAAGATCACGCTGAAAGAAAGCGGCAAGACGTCCGCCTTCCTCGCCCGCCTGACCCCGGAACTCGACATCCTCTTCGAAGACAGTTGGATCGTCTGCATCAACAAGGCGCCCGGCCTCGCCGTGCACGCCACCGAGGACCCTGACGAGGAAAACCTTGTGGACCTGGGGGAAAGTTTTTTGCAAAAAAGAGACGGAGTGGGGAGACTCAGGCCGGTGAACCGGCTCGACAAGGGGACTTCCGGCGCCATCATCATGGCTAAAAGCGCGGTCGCGGCAGGCATGTTCGGCAAGATGGTGCACAACGAGGGTCTGGGCAAGCTGTACCTGGCCATGGTCGAGGGGAAACTGCCTAAAGAGGGGACGATCGACGCGCCGCTGGACGGCAAAGAGTCGCAAACACGGTATCTGCGGCTTTTTCAAGGGGGGCATGGCGCGCTGGTCGCCGTTTATCCGCTCACCGGCAGGATGCACCAGATCAGACAGCACTTCAAAATCATCGGCCACCCGATCCTCGGCGACAAGCGCTACGGCGGCAGGCCGCTGGCGGGTTTCACCGGACACGTCCTGCATTCATTCACCACCAGGCTGAAACATCCGGCCACCGAAGAGGCGATCCAGATCCCGGCTCCGCTCCCCGCTCCCCTGTTCCAGCTCCTCTCCAAACTGACCGGGCTGAATGAACAGACCCTGCTCAAGGCGCTGGACTCGATCCCGGCCTCGGAGGTCGCGTCGGTCCAGGAACCCGCTTAATACGGACCGTCATCCCACCCCTGCTCCCCGATCAGCGGCACGAAGCGGACGGCGCACAGGTGCTCGCGCCGGAAATCTCCCCGGGGAAGCCTGCGCACCCGGACCAGGTTCTGCAGATGCTGGCTCGGCCCCACCGGAATAACCAGCCTCCCGCCGGGACCCAGTTGCTCCAGCAACTCGGCCGGCACTTCGGGTGCGCCCGCAGTCACCACGATGGCGTCGTAAGGCGCCTGCTCGCGCCATCCCAGGGTGCCGTCGGCGTGCAGCACTTTGACGTTGCTATAGCCCAGGGACTGCAGCCGGTTGCGCGCGCCGTCCGCCAGCAGCGGGATGCGCTCGACGGTGTAGACCTCGGCCGCGCATCTGCTCAACACGGCCGCCGCGTATCCCGAACCGGTGCCGATCTCCAGCACTCGCTCCTTCCCCGATAGTTCCAGCGCCTCGATCATATAGGCCACGATGTACGGTTGCGAGATCGTCTGCCCCGCATCGATCGGCAGCGGGCTGTCTTCGTACGCCAACCGCGCCATCTCCGGCGGCAGGAAGGACTCTCTGGGCACCTCGCGCATGGCCCGCAGCACGGCGGCGTCGCGAATCCCCCGCGCCAGGAGATGTTCGCTCAGCATCCGCTCCTTTCTCACCTCCAGATCGGTCTCTGCATGCATCGTCATGCCCCTCCCCTCGAAGTCCCAAATAGCGCTTTGCATTTTTCTTTACACTTTTTCTAGCCGGGAGTACACTGAAGTCAGATGAAGGAAGCACATAGATCATTGAAAATCAGCTCTGGGGTATTGGTAAAGGTTGCGTGAGGAACCTGATGATACTGACCATGATGTTTCCCAGGTTCAGACGCGGTGTGCAGTTCCCGAAAGGGAGATGCCTAAAACGTCTTCCGGGGGGATGCTTTACGCAAGAGCAGTGGTCTCACATACTAAAACCGATACGGTACTTTGGAGTTGGTAGCTGGCGTTCAAGGAGATCAAGCCGATAGGCCTTATGTCTCATCCGTCATGCGCGTAAAAACCGCTGGAAAAAGGGGAGAGCAAAGGGTTCACCGGAAAGCATGGTCCTTGCGGAGCATGTTGTTTCGCCCCCTGGCATTTCCACCGTCGGATTAGAATAAAGCATCTCATAGATTGAACGCCAGTCTATTCTTAAAAAAGGTCCGGTGCAATGCATCGGGCCTTTTTTCATGCCAGACATCTCCCCCTTCTATCATCCCTTCTCTCTTCCTTCTTCGCCGTTACTACTGCCATTCGACCTTCTGTAACCAATGGTGCGCGCCACTGTACACAGTGCTATACTATTGTAAAATACCAATGAGTCAGGGGAGGCCGTAATGGCACATGCAACCAATAGAACCGGCGTGGAAGAGAAGGGACAAAGAAACGCACGAAGCCTCGACGCCTACCTGCCAAAGCGCGGGCTGCCGGAGGGCGCGACATGCAGGGGATGCGGCATAGTCTACCACAACAAGAGATGGCAGACCGAAAGCACGGCGGCAGAGAGCAACTGCCAGGTTCTTTGTCCTGCCTGCCAGCGCATGCAGGACCACAACCCGGCCGGCGTAGTCACATTATCGGGTCCGTATCTCGCGGCTCATAAGGACGAAATTCTCAACGCCATAAAGCAGCAGGAGACGAAATCCCGGGAGAAAAACCCCATCGGGCGCATCATGGAGATCAAGGAGGAGGGTGAACGGATCACCGTCACCACTACTGAAGATAAACTCGCCCAAAAGCTCGGAAGGGAGGTGTTCAGGTCGCAAAAGGGGGTGCTTCACTACCAATGGAGCCACGACCAGCGCATGGTCCGGGTGGAATGGATGCGTTGACCGGAGGCAGCGAGACACGGCCTCCTCCGTCGGAACCTGGAAATGCCGCAGTTGACGAAAAAATCCCCTCTTGCCAGCGCCAGAGGGGATTTTTTCGTGTTGTGTTCGCTTTAGCGAATTTGGGCCGACTTCGGCCAAACGATGCGCCAAGCTGGGTTCATGGCTGGTTTTGAATCCGCCCCTATCGTTTGTGGATCGGCGGACGGAGTTTCTTAACCAGCGGGTCGAACAGGTACTCCAGGCCGTTCAGCTTGATCTCGTACATGCACTGCAGCATCTCGCCAAGTTCCCCTTGCGGAAAGCCTTGCTGCCGCATCCATACCAGGTAGGGCTCCGGCAGATCCACCAGCAGTTTCCCGGCAAATTTGCCGTAGGGCATCTTGGTCCGCGCCAGTTTCAACAGGTAGGAGCGGTCCGGGAACAATTCCTCCAAAGGCTACCCCTTTGCCAATTTCGCCTTCAGCAGGTCGCCAAGGGTCCCCATGCCTTTCGGGGTCTCCGCGACGCTCTTTCGATAGGCGTCCATGGTCTCGGTTTGCTCCTGCTCCGCCCGGCTGATGGCGGCAAGCGACAGCGAAATCCGTTTCTGCTCACGGTCGATCCCCTCCACTTTCACCTCGACCGCCTGGCCTTCGGAGAGCACCTCTTTGGGATGCTGAATCCTCTTGCCGGCGCCCAGCTTGGAGATATGGATCAGGCCGTCCACGCCGCTTCCCAGCGTGACGAAAGCGCCGAAGGGAGTGAGCCGGGCAACCGTGCCGTTTTGGTAGGAGCCTTCGGGAAAGGCTTGGGCCGCCTCTTCCCAGGGGTCGGCCAGGGTGTCCTTCAGGGAGAAGGAGATGCGGTTTTTTTCCCAGTCTATCCCTTTCACGACAACCTCGATTTCCTGCCCGGCGGCGAGAACTTCGCTGACGTCTTTGACCCGCGTCCAGGAGAGCTCGGACACCGGCAGCAGTCCCTCGACGCAGCCGATGGAGACGAAGGCGCCGAAATCGCGCAGCGAGGTGACGGTGCCTTTGACCCTGTCGCCGACCTTCAAGGTCTCTTTCAGCGCGTCCTTTTGCTCCTGCAGTTCCTCTTCCAGCAGCGCGCGGTGCGACAGCACGATATTGCGGCCGTTCTCGGCATACTCGCTGATCCGAAACGACATGTGCTTTCCGATCAGCGCCGCGCTGTCCTCGATCCTTCTCAGCCCCATTTGCGAAAAAGGGCAAAAGGCGCGCGAGCCGGCGACTTTCACTTCGAAACCGCCTTTCACCTCTTTCTCCACCACGCCTTCGACCGGTATGCCGGCGGCATAGGCCTCCTCCAACTGGGCATTGCCGGCGGCCCCGCCGCTCCCTGCGCCGACTTTGGTGGTGAAGCGCATCTCGTTGTTACGCGAAGAGATGAACCAGGCCGAGACCTTGTCTCCCACCTTGACGCCCACATTGCCGTCGGCGTCGAGCAGTTCTTTTATGTCCAGAACCCCCTCGCCCTTGCGGCCGGTGTCCAGGAAGACCCAATCCTTGCTGATCTTGAGGACCGTCGCCTCCACCTTGGATCCCGGCGTCAAGTGCCCGGAGTCCTTCTGGCTGCGTTCGAACATGGCGGCGAAACTTTCCTCTTCTGTCTCCATCTCTTCCCTGTCTTCGCTATTCATTAATTTACCTCTTCGCTGAATTGTTGCGCTTTAGGCGCTCATGGAGCATACAGGTGACTCCCTACCCTTGTCAACTACGTTTGCCTGTCTCAGGCGGGGCCGCCGCCGCTTCGGCCGATTTGCAGGCAAAAAGTGGCGCATATCGGCAAAAAAGCGCCGCGGCGAGCGCGGTGGCTCGCGGCGAGCAGAGAAAACAACCCGAGCCATGGTACTATAGGCAGGCGCCGGATTCTGAAACGGCATCAGCGGGGGGAATATGAACGTACCGACTGCACTGAAAAAGATATCCGATACCGTCTGGGAGCTGCCGGCCAGCTATAAAGAGGGGATGCTGGTGCCGGCCCGCATTTTCGCCACCGAAAAACTGATCCAGGAGATGGATGCAGGCGTCTTCGAACAGGTAAGTAACGTCGCCACCTTGCCCGGCATCCAGCGCTTTGCCTACTGCATGCCCGACGGCCACTGGGGCTACGGCTTTCCGATCGGCGGGGTAGCCGCGATGGACCCGGGAACCGGCGTTATTTCTCCGGGAGGCATCGGCTTCGACATCAATTGCGGAATGCGGCTCGTGCTGACCAACCTGACCGCCGATCAGGTGAAGCCCCGGCTGCACCAACTGGTCGACAGGCTCTTCGCCAGAATCCCGACCGGCGTCGGCTGCCACGGTTTCGTGAAACTGAGTCACGACGAGTTCCGAGACGTGGCCGAACAAGGTTCGCGCTGGTGCCTGAAGCACGGCTTCGCCACCCGGGACGACCTCGACATGACCGAAGAAGGCGGCCGTTTCTCCGGCGCCGACGCTGCGGCAATCAGCGACAAGGCGGTCGAGCGCGGCTACAACCAGCTGGGGACGCTTGGCAGCGGCAACCATTACTGCGAGATTCAGGTGGCGCAGCCGCACAACATCTTCGACCAGGAGAAGGCGGCCGCCTTCGGCCTCACCGTACCGAACCAGGTGGTGATCATGTTCCATTGCGGCAGCAGGGGGTTCGGCCATCAGGTGGCGACCGACTACCTGAAACTGTTCCTCTCCGTCATGCAGCGCAAGTACGGAATAAAGCTGGTGGACCGCGAACTTTCCTGCGCCCCCTTCCACTCCCCGGAAGGGCAGGCCTATTTCAGCGCCATGAAATGCGCGGTGAACATGGCTTTTGCCAACCGGCAGGTGATCCTGCACCGCATCAGGGAGGTGTTTTCCGACGTCTTCCTGTCGTCTCCGGACGATTTGGGCATGCGCATGGTTTACGACGTCGCCCACAACACGGCCAAACTGGAGATGCACGACGAAAACGGCAGGGAGCGGGAATTGCTGATTCACCGCAAAGGTTCCACCCGCGCCTTCGGGCCCGGCGCTCAGGGCCTGCCAGAATGCTACAGCAAGACCGGGCAGCCAGTGATCATCGGCGGCAGCATGGAAACCGGCTCCTATCTGCTGGCGGGGATGAACAGCGGCGCCCAGACTTTTTTCTCCACGGCGCACGGCAGCGGCAGAAGCATGAGCCGGCACGAGGCCAAGAAAAATTTTCGCGGCGACAAATTGCAGCGGGACATGGAGGCGCGAGGCATTTACGTGCGCACCGATTCTTTCGGCGGACTGGCCGAGGAGGCGGGCGCCGCCTACAAGAACATCGACGAGGTTGTCGAGGCCACCGAACTGGCGGGTCTCAGCAAGCGGGTGGCGCGGCTGGTGCCGATCGGCAATATCAAGGGGTAAAACGGGAGGGGGGCATGCCGTTTGAGTATCGCGGGGACATCGCGCACGCGGACGTCGCCTTTGACGCCTGGGCCGAGGATCTGGCGGCGCTTTTCCGGGAAGCCGCTCGCGCCGCCATGCAGGTGATGGTGCAGGACCTATCGGCGGTCAGGCAGACGGAAACGGTAGAGATAACGCTCGATCAGAGCGACGAGGAGATGCTGCTTTTCGATTTCCTGAACGAGCTTATCTTCTACAAGGACGCCAGAAAGCTGATACTGCTTCCAGCAGAGTTGAAGATCAACAAGGTCGACGAGGGTTGGAGGCTGCAGGCCACGCTGCGCGGAGAGGAGATCGATCCGGCACGGCATCGGTTGAGCACCGACGTGAAAGCGGTCACCATGCTCAGATTCTCGCTCTCGCAAGTCCCGGAGGGGTGGAGAGCCACCGTTGTTTTGGATGTGTGAGTCGGGGCGCTAGCTTTCGACCGAGAAGCGCGGCTCGGTAATGCGTTCGCTACGACAGACCGGGCATCGCCCCGGCGCTTTCAGGCGCTCCCTCTTGCGAAAAGAAAAACCGCACCCCAAGCAGAGGGCCGGAAACTTGACCAGCCCTGCATGGAGTGCGATCTTGATATGCTCCAGGTGCTCCAGCACCTCCTTCTCCTCGATACCCACGCGCTCGGATATCTCTCGGGCGGTCAGGCTCTCCCGGCTCAATACGGAAACGATCTGATGGCGCAAGGTGTCGTGCCTGTCGCCGGGGATGCTCGGCTGCTTCGGTCGGCTCCTCATGGGTCACCCCCGGAAACTGCCCCGCCCGGCGACGGGCTAACCTGTGACGGTGAGTTTGTTGACCACGCCGTTCACGCCGAATACGTACCAGGCATCCGCCTCGGCCGCCATCCTGCTGTTCTCGGTCGCAACCGCGCCGTCCAGCGTCACCACGCAGTCGCGGCTGCGCAGCTTGATCTGGGAAGCGTTCACCAGCGGGTCCTTCTCGAGGACCAGACGGACGGCGTCGACGACCTCGTCGTCATTGTCCTCCATGGGCGGCGACAGCTCGATGCCGTTCACCACATCGCGACTGCCGGGAACCCACCAGGCAAGGGCGCCGGCCAAGCGTTTATGGGAAAGGCTCTCCGCCTTGCCGTTCAAAATCACCACCCCGTCGCTGACTTCCACTTCCAGCAACCGGTCCGGTTCGAGAGCGCGGATCGACTCCATCTCCCGCTTCACCAGGACCCGTACCGAATAGGCATCCAAAGCAGGCTCGCTGATGAAGGCATTGCAAACCTGGTCGCGGATGGCGCCGTCTTCTCTGCGGCCGGACGGCTCGACGCGAAGCCGGTCCACAACGCCTGAGACCGGCGACTGGGCAGCCGCCAATTCCAGCGCCAGCTTCTTGGCGGCTATCCCGCCCACTTCCCCTGACAACGTAACGATGCCGTCGGCGAAGCTGATCTCGATCGGGTGACTATGCAGGTTCACCCTCGGCTCGCGCTCCAGCGCCGCGAGGATGCTGCCAACGACCTCTTCTGCTCGTATCATCGTTCTTCCTCCTTTTTTTCTCAATGCCGCGGAAAGCCAGACAGCGAAGCAACGACCCCAAATTGACCCGCTAGATTGTATCACGCGGACCAGGGATGTCATCCCACGGGGAAATCGGCGGCGTATACTCTATTGCCCGCCATGTTGCAAACAGGTATAATGCAGCGTTGGACGACTATAGCCGTAGGGATAACGGGGCCTTTTGGATGTGCAAGAAGATCTTTATCGCGGCAACGGGGCAGCATTGCGGCAAGACTACCATCAGTCTGTCGCTCATGCATCTGGCGAGGAAAAAGTACGCCAGAGTCGGCTTCATCAAGCCGATTGGGCCGAAACTGTTCATGCTGGACGACGTGCAGATGGATATGGACGCGGCTCTGATCGCCTCCATCTACGGACTGGAGAAAGACCGCAGGCTAATGTCGCCGGTGGTCCTTGACCGGGGCTACACCAAAAGGTATCTGTCGGGCGAGATTGCGGCGGAGCTGCCGCTGGAAAGCATCAAGCAGGCGTGCCGGGAGTTGGAGGAGAGGAACGATTTCCTGATCATAGAAGGGTCGGGGCACGGCGGGGTCGGCTCGGTGATCGGGATCAACAACGCGCAGATCGCCCGGGCGCTGGACGCGCCGGTGATCATGGTGGCAAGCGGCGGGATCGGCGGCGTGATCGACTCGGTGCAGTTGAACCTGGCCCTTTTCAGGCAACACGGCGCGCAGGTGAAGTTGGTGTTGGTGAACAAGCTTTTGCCCGAGAAGCGCGAGGAAACCCTCGACTACCTGCAGCTGTTTTTCGAGAGCCGGCAGCAGTCGGTCGCCGGGGCCTTCGACTATTCCACGACCCTTGCCAATCCGACCCTGATCGACCTCTCGAACCTGCTGAAGCTGCCGCTGCACGGCGACCAGAACGGCAGGAGCAGGATCATCCACCACATACAATTGGGGGCCGCATCATCGCAGCGGGTGATAGACACCCTGCAGGATTCGACCCTCCTGATCACCACCAGCTCCAGGGACGAATTGATCGTGACCGCGTCGGCCCTCTACAATATCCCCAAGTACCGGCTCAAACTGGCCGGGCTGGTGATTCCGGGGTCCGCTCCGGTCTCCGCCATCAGCCAGAAGATCCTGGACGACAGCGGCATCCCGTATATCCGCACCCAGCAATACACCGCCGCGGCCTTCACCACCTTGACCGAGCACGTTTCCAAAATTACCGCCGAGGACCAGGAGAAAATCAGCCTTATCAAGTCTTCCGCCGAGACGGTCTTCGATTTCGCCAGCATCGACGCCATGAGCGAGGCTTCTTAAAGCGCAAGGCTTCTTGAGGCGCAACCCCTCTTGAAGCTCCCGGCCCGGGGTCCCGTCGAAAGCGGAGCGGATCCGGGCGCTTGCAGCTTACTCCCGCTCCAGATCCCTCACCGCCTCGTAGATGCCGAAGGGAGTCGACTCCACGACCAGCACCGGTTTCCCGAGCGCATCTTGCAGATCGTCCAGGGAAAGATCGTCCAAGAAGACCCCCTCGCCTTCCTTTATCATGACGTCCGGGACCAGCACCAGCTCTCCCAGTTCCACGCCCTGCAAGGCGGCGATGATGTCCCTGCCGCAGACCAGCCCGGTTACGGTGACCGTTTCGCCGAACAGCCTGTTCTTAATCGCCTGCGCAACGATGGTGGCGCCGGTTTTCTGCGACAGACGCTCCAGGAATTGGGCGAGATAGTCATAAGGGGACTCCCCCGTCACCACCGTAATCCTGGCCGCGCCCAGATGCTCAGCCTCCTCCAGGACCTCTGCCGCTTCCGATAAAAACAGCGGAATCATCCCCACGCCGTTTTCCAGCTGCGGCAGGTCGCCGTAGGTTTCCAGGGATGGGAAGGGGGTCTCCCCCTTAATGTAGAATTCGTCGGCCAAAAATAAGAACGGCTCGCCCAGCCGGTCCGCCAGGGCTTGCGCCTTTTTTTCCCACTCGTTGACGAACGCGGCGGCGAATTGTCGGGTTACGGGAGCAAGCGCGGGGAGCTTCTTGCGATGAGCGGTGAGGCCGACCGGCACCACGGCAAGAGAAGCGACCGCCGGGTGCATCTGGGCCAGTTCCTCGACGGTGCGCGCAAAGGCCTCGCCGTCGTTCAGCCCTGGGCAGAGGACGATCTGGGTATGCATGGTGATCCTCGCCTCGGCAAGCTCCCTCATGACGTCGAGTATCGGCAAAATGCCGCTTTTGCCGAGCAACCTTTCCCTTAAATCGGGTTCGGTGGCATGAACCGAGATGTAGAGCGGCGATAGCCGCTGGGCCTTGATCCTCTCCAAATCGCCGGCATCGATATTGGCCATGGTCACGTAATTGCCGTAGAGGAAGGATAGTCGGTAGTCCTCGTCCTTCACGTAGAGAGGAGCGCGCAAACCTTTGGGAAGCTGGTGCACGAAGCAAAAAACGCAGTTGTTGCCGCAGCGGGCCGGGGCGGGCGCCTCGAAGGTGAGGCCAAGCGACTCCCCCTCTTCCCGTTCAACTTCCAGCTCCCAAATTTCGCCGTCTCCCTTCTCCAGTTCCAGAAGCAGGACGTCGTCCGCTCCGAAAAAGTTGTAATCGATGACGTCGCCCAGCACATGCCCGTTCACCGCAAGTAACCTGTCACCCGGCTCAATCTCCAACTCTTCAGCGATGCTTCCCGGCATTACTCGATCAACTATGAGACCAGACATCAAATCTTCTCCTGATTTTGAAACGAAGGCAGCCGACCCGTTGCCGAGCCGGCTGTTTTAGACGAACTGTTTTTCTCTGCATCATGGTTGCTCTTAATTCGGCGAGAAAGCTACGGCACCCGCCCTGTTCCGCTTGCGGCACTACTGCGCTTGAGCCGCTACTGGTGCAACCTGAAAATGCCGTCCACGGAGGTAATGCTGCAAATGGCATGTTTATAGATGAGGATGTCGCCGTGAACTTCCATGAGTACCGAGAAGTTGTCGAACGATTTGATGTGCCCCTCCAGCTTCTCGCCGGACATGAGTTGCACCAAAACCTTCACCCGCTCCTTGCGCGACTGATTCAGATATTGGTCCTGGATGTTGAAAGGCGTTTTAGCCATGATTCCGCTCCTTTACCCAAAAAATTGAATCACATGTGCAAGGATAGTAGCAAAACTTTCAGGATATTCAAGCCAATTAATTTCACTTTCCTTGCAAAACCATGTCATTTGCCGCTTCGCATAGCGCCTGGTGTCCCTTTTGATCAGGCTAACTGCCTCATCCAGCGTGGTTTCTCCGGCGAGATGGGCTGAAATTTCCTTGTAGCCGATGGAACGCATCGCCTTCAGCTCCGTGCCGTAGCCGCGAGCAAGCAACGAGCCGACCTCGGCGACCAGACCGTCTTGCAGCATCTGCTCGACCCGGCTGTCGATGCGGCGGTACAATTCCGGTCGCTCGACCCTGATTGCCATCTTCAGCGTCCGATAGTAGCTGCCGGAAAAGGCGTGCTCGGAGCGAAAAGCCGAGATCGGCCGGCCGGTCTGGTTGAACACCTCCAGTGCGCGGATCAGACGCACCCGGTCGTTGGCGTGCAGGCGGGACGCCGTCTCCGGGTCCACCAGGAAAAGACGCCGCAGCAGTTCCTCGCCGGTCAACTCGGCAAACTGCAGGCGCAGTTCGGGGTCTGCGGTGGGAGAGTCGACCAGGCCTTCCAACAGCGCGCGAATGTAGAGGCCGGTGCCACCGACGACGATCGCCTTCTTCCCCCTGCCGTCGATGTCGGCGATGGCCGCGGCTGCCTCGCGCCGGAAATCCGAGGCGGTGAAATTTTGGTCCGGAGCGACGATGCTCAACAGATGGTGGGGCACTCGCGCCAGCGCCTCCGCCGGAGGTTTCGCCGTGCCGATATCCATGCCCCGATAGACCTGCATGGAGTCGGCGTTCACTATCTCCCCGCCGATCCGCTCGGCAACTCTTACCGCCAGTTCGCTCTTCCCGGACCCGGTGGGGCCGGAGAGGACCAGCAGCTTGATTTTTTCATCGCTCATAATCGGTCATGACGCCTTTTCATTTCCCTCAACGCTGTTCTCTTTTCCTTCAACGCTGCTCGCTCTGCGGCCTTACCGGCTGGACTGCGGCCTAGCCTCTTTTGAACATCTTCTCCACTTCGGCCAGGGTAATGGTCTGCATCACCGGCCTGCCGTGCGGGCAGTTGCTGGAAAAGTCGGTCTGATCCATCTGCCTGAACAGCGCGGCGATCTCCTGCTGCGAAAGCGTGCGGCGCCCGCGAACCACGCTATGGCAAGCGATGCGCGCCAGCATGTCTTCCTGCAGATCGGTAAAGGTGCGGCTCCTGCTCAGGCTGCCCAACTCCTCCAAGATGTCGCGCATCGTTCGCAGGTACTCGCTCCCCGCGAGAATCTGCGGCACGCTTTTCAAGATCCAGGTATTGCCGCCGAATGCCTCCAGCAGAAAGCCCAGACGCGCCACTTCGGCCACATGCTCCTGCAGGACCGCCGATTCTCTGAACGACAGCTCCATGGTGTCGGGGAAAAGGAGCCCCTGGCTGTCGACCTCCCTGGCGGCGAACTCCCGCTTCAGCCGCTCAAAGGCGACCCGTTCATGGGCCGCGTGCTGGTCGATGAGCACGAGGTCCACGCCTCGCTGGCAAACAATATAGGAAGCGTTGAACTGGCCGATTACCGCGAGCGAGGCGAAGTAACCGCGCTCGTCGATATCGTTCGCCTCGGCCTCGGCGGCTCCGACGACCGGCGCTGGAGTCGCAGCTGCGCTCACCTTGGCGGCCGGCGAGTTCTTGGAGGTCTCAGGCGGCTGGAAATAGGGGCGAAACGGCGGCTGCGGTCGAGCCTGATAACCCGTCAGCAATTCCCTCACCTCGGCAACCCTGGCCTGGCTGAGATCGGAGGCATTTGACCGCGGCAGTTCCTTCGCGTCCTCTCGCTCCAGCGGCGCCAGCCGGCCCGCCTGCTCGGCCGCCTTGGAGGCGACAGGCCAGACGCCGGTGTTTTCCGCCGGCGTCGGGACGGCAACGTCAATACGGGCAGGTCGGGCAACGAGTTCCTTGAGGGGAAAGCTGTGCGACCCGGCAGCCGGCTGCCCGCGTTTCAGCCAGGGAGTCTCTTTGAGCACGCCCTCTACGGCAGTCTGAATGGCGTCGTGCACACGCCCCTGTTCGCGGAAACGCACCTCGTGTTTGGTTGGATGCACATTCACATCCACCTCGCCGGGCGGAATCTCGATGAACACCGCGACCACCGGGTAACGGCCCCGCTCCAGGAAATTCCGGTAGGCCTGGAGGATGGCGTGCTGCACGAGCTTGTCCTTGATGAAGCGGCCGTTTATATAGGTGTAGAGATGGCTGGCGGCGCTCCGGCTGCAATCCGGCGCCGCCACCAGTCCCGTTACCTTCAGATCGCCCGCGGCTTGATAAGAGACCGGATAGAGTGAGGCGGCAATCGGGCGGCCGAGCATGGTGGCTACCCGCTCTTTGAGATCCGCATCCAAAGCCCGAAAGACGACTTTGCCGTCGTTTAGGTAGGAGAAGCGGATCTCCGGCCTGGAGATGGCAAGACGGGTCAGAAGTTCCCCGACGTGGCCGCTTTCGGTCTCAGGGGTTTTCATGAACTTTAGCCGCGCGGGGGTGTTGAAGAACAGGTTTCGGACCGCGATCACGGTACCGGCCGCCATTCCGCACCCTTTCACTTCCTTGATCCGCCCCCCTTCGGCGTAGATCTCGGTTCCCTCCAAGACGTCGGCTGTTCTGGTGGAGATGGTGAGGCGGGAGACCGAAGCGATCGACGGCAGCGCTTCGCCGCGAAAGCCGAGCGTTGCCAGGGCGAAGAGATCTTCATCGCAGGCTATCTTGCTGGTGGCGTGCCGTTCCAGGGCCAGCAGTGCATCCTCGCGGGACATGCCGCTGCCGGTGTCGGAAACCTTGATGAGCCTTCTGCCGCCCGACTCGATCTCGACGACGATCTCTTTGGAGCCGGCATCCAGCGCGTTCTCCACCAGTTCCTTCGCTACGGAGGCAGGCCGCTCCACCACCTCGCCCGCGGCGATCTTGTTGGCAAGATTCTCCGGTAGGATTCTTATTTTCGTCGCCAATACAAACCTCACAGCAAATTGCAATATGCGCGTGAGCCAAGATACCCCATGCGCCGCTGGTTTGTAAATCAAGATTGCGCAAAAGAAGGGAAAGAGGGAAGGTTATCCCCGAAGGTTAAAGACCGAATCCGCAGCCACGCCGTTGCCCGCATCGCGCCGCCGTTTGCGGTAAAAAAAAACGATGCTATAAACTACAGGATGAATCCGCTCCCCTACATCGCAGGCTGCGGCATCGCAGTGCTTCTCTTCTCAGGCGTGCTCGCCAATCCGGCCGACGCCGCCGGCGGATCACCATTCGTCGACCCCCCTCCTTCCTATCTGCTGCAGGTGAACGGACGCACCTACCGAGGGAGAAATGCGCATTCCCGTCGTGCGCCTGCGAGTCTCACCAAAATCATGACTGCCCTGGTTGTGATCGAGAGCTGCAATCCTGAAGAGGTGGTTACGGTAAGCGGCAGCGCCGCCCGCGAAACCGGCAGCCGAATCGGCCTGCGGCGCGGAGAGCGGCTGACGGTCCGGGATCTTTTGGCCGCGACGCTGATCGCCTCGGCCAACGACGCCGCACGCGCCCTCGCCGATCACGCCGCCGGCAACCAGAAAGCCTTCGTGGCTCGAATGAACGCCAAAGCACGCAGCCTCCAGCTTGAGGATACTCGTTTTAGTAATGCTTGCGGCCATGATAGCCGCGGGCTATACTCCAGTGCCCACGATCTGGCTATCCTGGCGGAACGGGCATTGCGCCTGCCGATCTTCGCCGATTTGGTGGCAACGGGCAGCATGCGCATCGTGACGGTGAAGGGCGGCCGGTCCTTTTACCTCAGAAACAAGAACAGGCTGATAGGCAGGTATCCAGGTGCGCGCGGGGTGAAAACCGGCACCACGCCCAACGCCGGGCAATGCCTGGTGGCCCTTGCCAAGCGAGACGACCGGAAGGTGCTCCTGGTGATCATGCATGCAAAGCACCGCTGGGAAACGGCGCCTGCCATGCTGGACGCGGCCTTTGCGGCCAGCGCCGCTGCCGTGGCAAGCAACGCCGACCAGCAGTGACGCTAATCACCCCGATCCGTACCTGTGACAGGAGGTAAGATGCAGCATTACCGTAAGGAGCTGTGGTTTGAGATCAAGAGCAGGCGCGGCTTTGTGAACATCACCCGCGACTTGCAACGCGCGCTGGGCGGAAGCGGCATTCAGGAAGGACTTCTGTTATGCAACGCCATGCACATAACGGCAAGCGTCTTCATAAACGACGACGAGTCGGGCCTCCATCAGGACTTTGAACAGTGGCTGGAGGAGCTTGCCCCGGAAAAGCCTCACTCGCGCTACCGCCACAACAGCGGCGAGGACAACGGCGACGCTCACCTGAAAAGGACCATCATGGGGCGGGAGGTCGTGGTGGCGATAACCGGCGGGAAGCTTGACCTGGGGCCGTGGGAACAGGTCTTCTACGGAGAGTTCGATGGCATGCGCAAAAAGCGCGTACTGATCAAGATCATAGGCGAATAGTTTCTCGGCCGCCGACGAAAGAGCCTGGATACTTGATTTCTAGGTAGGATAAAATTTCCGAGCTGCCGAGGGGAGGGGATCAATGGCACTGCGCATGAGCGTTGCGCAGTGATCGGCCCTTCAAAAGGAGGCTCACGTGTTGTTTTCACTTCGCCAGGTCAGCTTGGCCCGGTTCCTGATCAGCCCATTTGGCCAGGCACCGTTTCTTTCCTTACTGCTGCTCGCCTTTTGTCCCGTCTGCCAAGCTGCCGAATTCCATCTTGAACGCATCAGGCTCCCCAAAGGCTTCGCCATCGAGATATTCGCCCAAGACCTTCCCGGCGCCAGATCCTTGGCGCTCGGGGCCAAGGGAACCGTCTTCGTCGGCACGCGCGGCGAGGGCAAGGTCTACGCGCTGCTCAACGGCGGGACCCCTCAGGCCAAGGTTTTCACTATCGCCCATGGGCTTAACGAACCTAACGGCGTTGCCTTTCATGACGGCGCTCTCTATGTCGCGGAGATCGATCGAGTGATCCGCTTCGACCGCATCGAGGAGCGCCTGGCCAACCCGCCGCAGCCGGTGCTGGTAAACGGCAGTTTCCCTCACGAAAAGCATCACGGCTGGAAATTCATACGTTTTGGACCGGACGGTAAGCTGTACGTGCCGGTGGGAGCGCCGTGCAACGTCTGCGACCCTAAGGACGCCCGCTTCGCCTCGATCATGCGGATGGATCCGAACGGCCAACATCTGGAGATCTTCGCCAAAGGGGTGCGCAACACGGTGGGCTTCGACTGGCATCCGGCGACGCGCGAGCTTTGGTTCACCGACAACGGCCGGGACCTGATGGGCGACGACCTGCCGCCGGACGAACTTAACCGCGCCAAAGGTCCGGGCCTGCACTTCGGCTATCCCTACTGGCACGGCAAGGGGATCGCCGACCCCGAGTTCGGAGGGCGGATGCCGAAGGAGAAGTTCGTCCCCCCGGAAGTGGAGCTTCCCGCCCACGTGGCTGCTCTCGGCATACGTTTTTACACCGGTTCCACCTTTCCCGCCGAATACCGGAACCGGATCTTCATCGCCGAGCACGGCTCCTGGAACCGGAGCGTGCCGATCGGTTACCGGATATCGATGGTCGGGCTGCATGACGGCTCGGACGGCGATTATCGAGTGTTCGCCCAGGGTTGGCTGCACAATGGCCGCGCCTGGGGACGGCCGGTCGATCTACAGACGATGCCGGATGGAAGTCTTTTGGTTTCAGATGACCTGAGAGGAGCGATCTACCGGATCAGCTACCGGAAGTAACGGTAACTATCGGGAAATGATGCGAGGGAGAAAATAACGGATACTCGCGGCTTTTCATCCGGTGTAGCGGGCCACCAGCACGGTGATGTCGTCTGGTTGGGGATCAGGATGGCCGGTGAGGTTGATCAGCGCGTTCACCATGTCCATCGCGGTTTCCAGCCCCGTCATCTGCTCGGACAGGATCTGGTTGGTGAGCGCCAGTTGCGGGTTTGCGTCGATCACCCCGTCGCTGTACAGAACCAGCACGTCGCCTCTCTCGAAACGAATAGTACCTTCATGATACACTTCCTCTCCCTGAACGCCCAAAGGGAGGCCGCGGGGACTCAGACTCTCAACCGAGCCGTTCGCCCTTCTTAAAAAGACGTAGCCGTGGCCGCAGTCGACGAAAGTGAGAGTACGCTTGGCGGCATCGAGCTGACCATGGAACAGGGTGACGAAACTCTCGGAGTTCTCCAGGTCGGCAAAGAGAGCGCGCTGGGCCAAGTGCAGTGCTTTAGCCGGACTGTTGTTGAGCGTCACGGCATGAAGAGCCGCCCTGACCGTCGCCATAAGCATGGCCGCCGCCATCCCTTTGCCCATGACATCGCCCAGAGTCAGGTCGATAACGGTCGGGGAGACCCCCTGCCAGTCGTAGAAGTCGCCGCCGACCTGTTTGGCGGGAAGACATTTGGCGGCGATATCGAAATTGACGATCTGCGGGTAGCTGCGCGGCAGGAGCCTCGCTTGAATCTCGGCCGCATAATGCAACTCGAGTTGCATCTGGTAGCGGCGCAGTTCGCTCTCCCGGAGATCCGCCTCCGCCTTCTTCCTTTCGTTTATGTCTCTGACGATGGAAACGTTGCCGGTGGCAGCGCCGAAACGGTCGAGACGTTTCATCACGTACAGCTCGCCGATGAAAATCTCGCCGTTTTTCCTGCGGAAGTGCAGTTCCAGAAGCTTTCCTTTATCGGAATCCAGCATGCCGACGATTTCCGTTCCTGTTTGCCGAAACTCCTCATCCTCGGCGTAAAGGATGCCGACGCTCTCCTCAACCACCTCTTCGATCTGGTAGCCGAACACCTCCTGCAAGGCCGGCTGGTTCACGTGCAAAATGTTGCGATTGTCGTCGGTCACCACGATGACGTCGCGTATGCTGTTAAAGAGGCTGCGGTAATCCTCAGCTCTCTTCTCAATCTCGACGTAGGCCCTTTCCAGTTCTTTTTCCGTCTGTTTTTGTTTCACCCGCTCCTTGGCTTCGCTCAGAGCTCTTTGTACCGCGGGGCCGAGCCTTGAGAGCCTGCTTTTCAAGACATAGTCGGTAGCGCCGCTCTTCAGGGATTCGATGGCGGCTTCTTCGCCGAGTTTGCCGGAGACAAAGACGAAGGGGAGGTCGGGGCGTCTCTCACGGACCATGGAGAGGGCGCTCATGCCGTCGAAGGCCGGGAGGGCAAAGTCCGCCAGGATCAAATCGATCCCGTCCCGAAGCAGCGCCGTGCCGAACTCCTCGCGCTTGGACACTACCTGCACTTCGCAGTTGATCCCTTCTGCGGCAAGAGCCATCAGCACCAGTTCAGCGTCCATCGGGTCGTCTTCCAGATGGAGTATGCGCAGGGTCTGCGTCATTTCCGTCCACCCCTTTGACCGGGAGCGGGAGGCGGCTCATTAACAATGGCCCAGAAGGCGCCCAGTTCCTTCACCGCGCTGATGAACTCAGTAAAATTTACCGGCTTTACCACATACGCGTTGACGCCGAGACGGTAACTTTCGATTACATCCCGCTCCTCGCGCGAAGAGGTGAGCACCACCACGGGAACGAACTTCAGAACTTCGTCCGCCTTGATCGTCCTCAGCACTTCCAAGCCGTCCACCTTGGGAAGTTTCAGATCCAGCAATATTACCGCCAGGTTGCCGTCTTCAGAATCGACGTACTTCCCCCGACGGTACAGATAATCCAAAGCCTGCGCGCCGTCCCTGACCAGATCGACTTCATTTGCCAAGTTATGTTCGGCTAACGCTTCCAACGTGAGTTCGGCATCGTTGGCATTATCCTCGACCAGAAGAATCCGTTTAAGTTTCAGCATTGTTCATCCTCCTCACGATCTGCCTGCCACTGCAACCAAAACGTCGCGTCCCTTACCGGAACGCTCCCCGGATGGATGAGTCGGCTTCCCAAGGCTTTGCTGTTTTGAAGTGCGCCGCGAATGCACGCCTGAGACATCCTGAGTTTACCACATTCTGCTGGCCAATATCATCTTGAAACCTCTCCAGCCTTGGCACTGTGCCCCTCCGGAAATCTGGTATATTTCAAGTTCCTATTCAAATAGACGTTAACGGGAGAGCACATGAAACGAAGGCTGGCACTAACACTGGCACTTTGTCCCCTGCTGATTGCCGCCATGGAGGTTCCTCCAACCGGTCGCCACCTGGGAAGCGTGACCGGAGGCGATTTCAACGAAGCGCATCTGGTTATCGACAAGCGATGCACCTCCTGCCATAGCGCAAAAGTTATCGATGAGGCGATAGCTTCGGGAAAAGACATGCTTAAAATTCAGCATCGAATGGAACAACGAGGCGCGAGACTAACCGTTACCGAAAAAAGCGTGCTGGGGGTCTTTTGGCAAGGCACCCCTTTAAAGAAAAAGCCCTGATCCCATTTTGTTTCCCTGCCAGCCCAATCTGCCAATCCGCTTCGGGTAGAGCTCGCTCGCACAACAAGTCAGCCTTCTGCGCTCCACCAGCCATGGTAGCTAAATGGCACATGGTGATTAAGGTGAACCAGAGCGATCGGGCCTGAACTGATATTGTCGGCCTGCAAGATGGCCAAGAAGCTGCGCCTGCTTCTGGCGTCGTAGACCTCGGTCAGGAGAAAGCCCGGCTCGGAGGGGTGGTCCGGCGGATAGAGGCGTCCCGGCACCGGGACGAATACCGGCTCACTCAGGTAGCATTGCGCCCCGAAGTCATAGCTTTCAACGCGCCCGCTGCGCAGGTCGATGCGGCAGACGATGGTCCAGAAAAAATCTCCGGGGCGTGTTTTGATCATGTAGCCGAACCGGTGGTGGTAGCAGCGATGATGTTCGTTCACCCGCGGCCATTCGTAACTCCCTTCGGCGACGATCTCCTCCCGGATCGTTCGCGCCGAGGTATGTATCAGGTAGCGCCGGACGGCGCCGGGGTAGGCGTATTCTCCCTTGCGGCCGGCCATGACGGCTGAGGCAACGGGATCTTTACCCACGAAGTGGTCCGGGTTCTTATAGCCGATGAAGTCGGCGGTGATCTCGGCTCCGTTGTTGTAGGCGTTGAAGGAGTGCCACATGTAGCAGGCCGAACTCTCCAACATAAGCGGCGGCTTGTCCCCCTCCCGGTCCAGCACCATGATGAGATTGCCGCGTTCCGGCTTCCAGGAAAGGGATTCCGCCAGGCTCCTTTGCCCGAAGAACACCGCCAAATAAGAAATTTCCACCGGATGCAGGTTGAATACAAGGTGACGTCCGCAGACGAACCAGTCGTGCATATAGACGTTGCGCGGCATGGCAAGCGATCTATGCAGTTTGAGGCTTCCGCCGCGCTCAAAGATGGTGACGTGGAGCTTTGGACTCGGCCCGTAAAGAATGCCGAAATGCAACCATTCTCCTGATGCCGGGTCCAACTTGGCGTGGGCTGCGTAGATGGTCATCCCCTCGGCAAGGCCCAGCCGGCTGACGCCTGCCGTTTCCAGGGTTTCGGGATCGAGCTCGTAGGGAAGGGAGCATTCGTCAAAGGCGTAAAGCCTGCCTCTCCACGGGAAGACGGTGATGCCTGCCTGGCCGTTTATGCCGATCCGCATGAAGTTCGCCCACAATCCGCCGGGGGCCTGCGTGCTCCAACTTGGATAGATGAAGCGGCCGGCGGCCTGCTCCGCCAGGTACTTTTCGGTGCGCACAAATCGGTTCCGGTAGTGCACCCCCACGTCGTGAAAGCGAAACGACTGCACCATGCCATCGCCGTCCAAAAGGTTACGCTTGCGGAGCCCACCCCGGTCGAAGAGCCCCGGTCCGTTTCGGTAGAGGGTTCCGCGCAATTGGTGGGGAATGGTTCCCTCCACTCGCGCCAGGTAACTATGCTCCTCGCGCAGGGAAGTGGCCAGCCCGAGGTAGGGGCGGGCCGGATCGCCGAAATCGGCGAAGACCTCCTTTTTAAGGGGAGGGCTCAAGGCGCAACCGGACAAGGCCAACGAACCAGCCGCTTCCCCTGCCAATAGTAACAGCCGTCGTCGAGATAGCATGGAGGGTCTCTTTTCTGAAGGCCTACGCTCAAATCGATTTAGTCTAACGCCGCTGCGGCAAAGAACAAATGCCGTTCATGCCCACCGGCATTGCTGCCGCCACGACTGTGATGCTCCAGAGCGTTGTTCCGACGATCATTCGACGGGCGCTGGCGCTATTTCAGCCGAAGGAGCCCACACCTCATAGGCTCCTCCGTTTGCGTCGATCTTGCGGACTGAATAGCAGGGCTCGCTTTTCGTTCTCGGGAAGCCTGCTATAATGTTCCATCGCCAATTCAAACAGCTCATGCTTTTGTGCGGGGAGTGCTATGGACGGCAAGGGGGAAGCGCACGACACGCGGAGGGCGCAAGTAAGGCGGTTGCGCTACTATTCCCTGTGGCTTGCCGTCTTTTGGACTTTGCTGCTAGCAGCATCATTCTGGCTAGGCTTTCGCCAACAACAAGAGGAGGCGCTCTCCATCAGCCTTGCCGAGGCAAGAGCCGCTCTGGCAAAGGACCTGCGATATCGCAACTGGGCTGAAGGCCTCGGTGGCGTTTATGCACAGGTGACGGAAATCAACCGGCCTAATCCCTATCTTTCCGACAAACCCGAAAGAGACACAAGCACGCCCTCAGGCATGCATCTGACCCTCATCACTCCCTCGGACATGCTCCGTCAAGTTTTCCAGATGTCGCGCGACCAGCCAGGGCTCGGGCAAGGACATGTCACCACCCTTACCCCAGTTAGGCCTGAATACGCTCCCGATCCTTGGGAGGCCAAGGCACTGCAGTCGTTTCAGCGCGGGGCGACGGAGGCAAGTGATATTGAAATCATAGAGGGGAAACCCTACATGCGCCTGATGCGCCCCATGATGGCGCAGGACCCATGCCTTCGGTGCCACCATAACGACAACGGGTTTGTGCCTCGCCCAGTGCACGGCGGGATCAGCGTTGTCGTCCCGATCGAGCAGATCCGCAAAGCGATGAAGTCCACCTTGGTAAGCAGCGCATTAGGACACGGCCTTTTTTGGATATTGGGGCTGGTGGGAATCGGTCTCGGATCAAAGAATCTGGTTCGCAAAGCCGCCACCCTCGCCGAAAGCGAGCATCGCTTCAGAAGCACTTTTGAGCAAGCTCCTATCGGTATCGCGCATATGTCGCAGGACGGCAAGCTGATCTTGGTCAACCGGCGTTTTTGCGACATTGTCGGCTGCCCGCCTGACATGATGCTCTCGCGCACGATTCAGGACATTACCCATCCCGACGACCTGAGCGTTTTTCAGGAACATTTCCGTCTGCTTCTGGGTGGCAGCATCCCGGTTTACAGCGCGGAGCAACGCTACCGTCGTCCCGACGGCTCAGCCGTTTGGACTATTCTTACTCTCTCTCTCGTGCAAAGCAGCCAGGGGGTGCCCGCTTACCTTATCGGCGTAGTCGAAGACATCACCGAACGACAGAAACTGGAGGAGCAACTGCATCAATCGCAGAAAATGGAATCGATTGGAGCCTTGGCAGGGGGGGTGGCCCACGATTTCAACAACATCCTCACGGTGATCATCGGCAATGCGGCCCTGATGCAGATGAACCTCCCCAGGGAAAGCCCCCTGAGGATTTACCTCCAGCAGATGCTGGACGCATCCGAGCGGGCCGCCGGCCTTACTCGCGGCCTCCTGGCTTTCAGCAGAAAGCACGCGATCACCCTTGTTCCTGTCGATCTCAACGGCGTGGTGCAGAACATCAAAGGCCTGCTACTGATGGTGATCGGCGAAGGTCATGAACTTACCATCACGCCCTCTCCCCGAAAGCTTGCCGTACTTGCGGATGTCGGTCAGCTTGAGCAGGTGCTGATGAATCTCGCGGTAAACGCCCACGACGCCGTCCCGGAAGGTGGCCGCATCTCGATCGCCACCGGTCACGAAACGATCGAGGCTGAGGTCGCGGCGGCGACCAGTATACTTCCCGGCAGTTACGCGACGATCGTTTTTTCCGACAACGGCAGCGGCATACCCAAGGAGCATCTGGAAAAGATATTCGAACCGTTCTTTACCACCAAGGCTCAAGGAAAAGGGACGGGGTTGGGGCTATCGATAGTCTACGGCATCGTAAGGCAGCACAACGGCCACATCAAGGTGTACAGCGAAGTCGGCTACGGCACGACTTTTAAAATATACCTCCCACTCACCGGCGCAGCCCAGGCAGAGGCCGAACAGACCACGCAACTCTTTCCACGGGGCACCGAGACCATACTGGTTGCGGAAGACGACGAAAACGTGCGCAAGATCGTAGTAGACATTTTGGAAGCCTATGGTTATCAGACCATTGTGGCCGTGGCAGGGGACGACGCCGTCGCCAAGTTCCAGCAATACCAGGACCAGGTCTCTCTCGCCTTCCTGGACGCGATCATGCCTCGGAAAAACGGCTGGCAGGTCTACGAAGAGATTCAACGCATCAGGCCAGGGACGAAAGTGCTTTTTACCAGCGGCTACACCGACGAGATCATCAGGAAGGAAAATATCCTGGCTGAAAGAGCGGAGATTCTGACCAAGCCGGTATCTCCCTCGCTACTGCTTACCAAATTGAGAGAATTGCTGGACTCTTAACGGGGGAGGGGCTCCGCGGGCGGGATGAGTGTGATATCGATCGGCACCCCTTTCTTGTCTTTCACGGCCTGTATCAACTTTGCGAAATCGATCAAGCCAAGGAGTTTCCTATCGGCCAGCAGTTGCATGGCATGTCCGACCCTGGATTCATCCTGCTGCGGGTCCGGCACTAACGAATGCACCTCTACGAATACCTTCTTTCCCTTGGCAGATACCTTAAGAGGCTGGTTGACGATTACCACCCTCATCCCTGAGGGCACCAGCCGATAGAGCCGCGCGATATCCTCGGGGTAAAGCCGAAGGCAGCCGTGGCTCGACCTCCGCCCTATGCCCCACGGCCTGTTGGTCCCATGAATCAGGACGGACTCCAGAGAAAGCCGCAAGGCATGGCTCCCCATCGGGTTCTCCGCACCGGGAGGTACAATTTTAGGGAGCTCCGGTTCCAGGCTTCGGATAGATGCCGGAACATGCCACGCGGGATGGACGATCTTCTCGGTCACCGTAAAGCTGCCGGTTGGTGTATCGTTTCCCTCGTCCCCTATGCCCAAGGGAAAGGTAAGCACCTCGCCGGTTGCTTCCTGAGGAAGCAAATAGAGGCGAAATTCCGGGATGTTGATAACTACAGCTGGGCGGGTAAAAACGAAGGGTAGAATCCAAGCGGTTGGTATGGTGAGGAGCGTTCCAGTCTTTGGGATTATGGGATCAATCTCAGGATTGGCAGCAACTATCGCGTTAAATCCCAGGTCAAACTTTCTGGCAATTTCGATTAGCGATTCGTTGTCTCGCACTTTGTACTGCTGCAACTCGCCGATATAACCATCGGTATAAGGATAGGAGGCTGCGTCGGTTGCCATTAGAACAAAGCCAATTGCGCAGATGACGGCCATGATGACAGCCTTGCTTCGATGGCAGGATTTACCAATGCAAGACAAAGCCCCTCCGAGTTGACTCCAGCACCGGCGAGGCCCCCTCAAAAGTGTCACGTCAAGCGCCTATTTCTTCTGGCCCAATTCAAATGTCTTGGCAGCTCTTTTGGAAGAAAGATCTGCCGCCATCGCCGAAGCTTCTGCGTTTCGTGCGGCAGCTTCCGCCCTCTCTGCCCCCTCTGCAGCCCTTCTGGTGGCGTCAGTAAGGGTCGCCCTGTCGGGGAGGCCGCTCATCTGTGTTTCCAGGCTATTTGCCCGCGACTCAAGCTGGCTAAGCCGTGACTCAAGGCTGTTAGCCCTCAACGCCGAAGCGCTTTCCTTCGATTCAAGAATGTCGATCCGGCAGGCAATGGTATCAGTCTGTTGTTTGACGTACCCCTTGGTTGCACAGCCAGGAGCGGCCACCAAGAGGGAGATAACCAGAAACGCATAGGTCCTCATATAAACCTCCGTAAAGCTGCTTGGTTGCCATTACTGACCTGATAACTTAACCCATCGTCAAATCCACAGCATGACTTTCGAAAAGAGAACTTTAACCAAAAAAGCCGCAAATGCAACCTGTGACATTTGGCGCGCCGTCTTAAACGGGTATATCAAATAAGCTAGAAAGCAAAAAGCCCCCACCCGGTTTCCCGGGTGGGGGCTTTTCATTTAAATTCCCTGCGGCGACCTACTCTCCCACACAGTTACCCATGCAGTACCATCGGCCCTGAGAGGCTTAACTTCCGTGTTCGGGATGGGAACGG
>CAIYDQ010000065.1 GCA_903925075.1 uncultured Geobacter sp. | reverse complement strand
TGAGTTCATGGCGCCCTCCTGTCAAGTGTCAGGAGGGTACCATTTAACTCAAATTCAAATCAACAAAAGAACAATTGCCATTTAGTTCCTGTAATATTAGCTAGTTATATATATACATTCGAAATTCCCCGGACAGTAGTGAAAGAGTTTATTTAAAATGAAAAACAACTAGCTTCTTAGGTTGGCCCAATAATGGCAACAAGGGGCAACAAGGCAACAAGGGGACGCCCATAAGAATATAAGTTTCTAGGAAGAATCTTATGATCTTGCCTACTCATCTGGCACATAATGAAGCGGCGTAGACGGTCGGCACGGATTCCCTTGAGCGACCGGGGGGCACCCACTAAACCCCCATGATCCCAAAAAACCCACTAAAAAAGGAGTTTGCCATGCTGCAAACCATCGAAGTTGAAATCGACGCCAATGGTAATATTCATCCCCTCGAAAAGCTGCCGTTGCTTCATAAGGGTAAATCACGGGCATTGCTGACCATCCTTCCCGATTTTCCGGCAAAGACGAAGCAAACCGCCAAATCCGGTTTTGAACGCCCCGCGTATGGTGTACTGACCGCCAATCGCTCCGTTACACTTGAGGAGATGGAAGCCGCAATTCATAAACGGGTCGGCAGGATATATCACAGCTAGAGTCAGAGCTGGACATTGCCTGAGGTGTCGGGGGGACGTTGGTCACTTGTGTAAGTGCTTAAAAACAAGCTACCTTCTACAACGCACTTTATTTCCGACTAAAAGGAATTAGAAATGCCAATGACTCAAAATGATTTCCTGACAGCTTTGGAGCTGAAAAAAAGAATACTAAAACTGACACCATTGATAGATTTCCGGCTTTTCGGCTCCCGCGCACGCGGCGATGCCGATGAGTTTTCTGATATGGATGTCTTTGTTGAATTGGAAAAGGTTGACCGGGAACTTAAAAAATTGATTAAAAACGCCGCCTGGGAACTGACTCTCGAAACCGGAATAGTCGTCACGACTCTTTTGTTCAGCAGGTACGAGATCGAAGAATCTCCCCTTCGCTCCTCTCCCTTTATTCATACGATCATGGAAGAAGGAGTGCAAGTATGACCGATCTAGAGACGATTTTCGCTTACCGCATGAGGCAAACCGAGGAAACGCTAGCCGAAGCCGGCAGGATGCTCGATTCGGGGTTTTCCCCTCGTTCAATCGTCAATCGTTCTTACTACGCGATGTTTTATGCGGTTCTGGCGCTCTTCATTCGATTCAACACTCCTCACAAGACATCAAAGCACTCAGGGGTTATCGGAGTTTTCAACAAGGAATTCATCCATACCGGCAAGCTTGACGCACGTTTTGCAAGGATGCTTTACGATCTGTTCGATGAACGTATGGAGTTGGATTATAGAGATTTTGCCGAAGTATCTGAGGAAGATGCAATAAACGCCGTTTCAACGGCACAGGAGTTCGTCTCCGCTATCAAAGCTTTAACCGAACAAAAGTCACCGGAGCCGGAGGATCTTTAGCAGTGCGGGTGACGCTTCAATCCGCCCATAAGGAGCAACTTACCAATACATGAAAGATACGAAACCTGTCAAAAGGGTCGTGGTAGACGAAGGCGTCAGCGCCGCACAGTTGGCACGGTTCAGTAAATACGCAGTGGAGAAAGATCTGCATATTACTAGGGCTGAGGGGGAACGTTGTTAAGGTGGTTGAGTTTCTCCAGTAAGTAAGCGAACTTAACAACGTCGCTACCCCCTCGCTACCCACATACAAAATCAGCCCTTTGTGAGGAATATATGTACTGGGACGTAAAAATTGTAAAGCCGTTGCCTGGCTACCGCATCTACGTAGAAGTAGAGGACGGACGCAAAGGAATATTTGACTTAAATCCGTATTTGGGCTTTGGTGTTTTTCGCGAGTTACGCGATGTGGCCTATTTCAATCAAGTAGGTATCCTGTTCGGTGCGGTTACTTGGCCAAACGAACAGGATATCGCTCCTGAACCACTAATTTCTGAAATGATTCCTGACGAATTATAAGAGGCTTTCTACAGCACAGGGGTAAACCATGAGTCAGTTGTTCAATTCGGTGTCCAACGAAGTTTTCGAGCGGTTCCCGGGCTATGTGCGCGGGGTGGTTGTCGCCCGCGAGGTCGCCAACGCTGAGTCTCCGCCGCAATTGGTGGAGTTGCTCCGACTCGCCGAGGCGTCGGTGCGCGAGCGCATCGGACAGGGCGAGGTCACGTCCCATCCCCGGATTGCCGCCTGGCGGGAGGCTTTTCGAAGCATGGGCATCAAGGTCAGCGAATTTCGGCCGTCCATGGAGGCCATGGCGCGACGCGTGCTGAATAACCATGAATTGCCGTCCATCAACGCCTTGGTGGACATTGGCAATGTCATCTCGCTGCGTCACCTGGTATCGGTCGGAGGGCACGCGACAGACGTTATGACGCAGGACGTTGCGCTGCGAGCGGCGACTGGCGAGGAAGATTTTGTCGCTTTCGGAGCGGATCGGGTCGAACACCCGGTTCCCGGCGAAATCATCTTTGCAGAGGGGAATACCGTGCTGACTAGGCGCTGGTGCTGGAGGCAGGCCAACCACACCTTGACCTTGCCGACGACCACCGCGATAGAATTCAACGTCGATGGCCTCCTACCCGTCGCCATTGAGGATATCGAGACGATCTGCCGCGAGACCGTGGAGTTGATACAAAGATTTTGCGGCGGGCAAGCCAGCTATGGCGTGATAACCAGCCAGAATCCGAGGATTCCGCTGTAACACGCATGTTTCATACACAATTCCATAAAAGGGTCTACCGCTCATGAATGACATCCAGGAACGAATCACCGCCAGCTTCAACTTGCAGGGACTGATGACGACCCTCGGCGCGCAGATCGTGTCGGTTACAGAGGGTGAGGTTCACATAGAAATGCAATATGCCGAAAAGCTATCCCAACAGCACGGCTATGTACACGCCGGTGCGATAACAAGTATCGTTGACAGTGCGTGTGGATACGCAGCATTGACCAAGGCACCGACCGGCTACGAGGTAGTCACCGCCGAGTTCAAGATCAACCTCATGCGCCCTGCGATTGGCGAGCGTTTTTTAGCAATCGGCAAGGTACAGAGTTCGGGCAAACTTCTCACCGTCTGCACAGGCGAAGTACGTGCCTTCACGGGAACCGCCTACAAAGTGGTCGCCATCATGCAGGCAACGATGGTCTATGTTCGTGCGTGACCTTTGTGGATAATGGATGAAAGTGTGGGAGTGTGACGGATCAAGGGGAAGGCTTCAACGCGGAGACGCGGGGGAAATTTAAGCAATGCCGAAAAGATGTCCGAGGATTCCGCTGTAACGGTTGCAATTCCGTCGAGACGTGAGGCACATATGACCGAACAAACCTCTTTCCAGGATCTTCTTGAGAATAATCCCTGCATCCTCGGCGAGGGAGCCGTCATCGAGCGCCTGCGGCGCGACGGCGGCCTGGAACTCGACCCTTATCTGGTTAATTCGGCCTTCATCTATGACGACGCAAAACGAGCGGCTCTTGAGGCCATCTATCTGCAGTACTTGGACATTGGCCGCGAGTTCGGCTTGCCGCTGCTGCTGTCCACCCCGACCTGGCGGGCGAGCCGGGAACGGATCGAGGCGGCAGGTTTGTCGGGAGTCGACGTCAACGGCGACAACGCCAAGTTCCTCCGTTCTTTGCAGAACAGATACGGCGGGTACGCGGAGAAGGTTGCCGTTTGCGGCTTGATGAGCTGCCGCTACGACGCCTACCGTCCCGGCGAGGCGCTGACCGTCGCCGAGGCGCAGCGGTTCCACTCCTGGCAGGCCGAGAGGCTGGCTGAAGCCGGGGTCGATTTCCTCCTCGCCGCCACTCTACCGGCTTTCAGTGAAGCGTCCGGTCTTGCGTTTGCCCTGGCCGCCACCGGCAAGCCGTACGCCATCAGTTTCGTGGTCCGCCCTGAAGGGACGCTGCTGGACGGAACGCCGCTGAAACACGCCATCGCGGCCATCGATGCCGCCGCCACTCCCCCGCCTTTTGCCTACCTGATCAACTGCACCCATGCCTCCTTTGCCAGGTCGGCGCTGATGCATAAGACTCATTCCTCCGCCCTGGTCCGTCAGCGAGTCATCGGACTGTTTGCCAATACCGCGGCGCTTAGCCCCGAAGAACTCAACGACAGCAGCGGCTTGGTGGAGGAGGATCCGGAAGTTTTCGGCGCATCCGTCTCCGCCTTGCATCGGGAACTGGGATTGAAGATTCTGGGAGGGTGTTGCGGGACCGACGATCGGCACATCAAGTCCCTGGCTGCGCGGCTTGCGAGCTGAGTCCCGTACTCATCGAGCGAACAGCGAGGCCATCAATCAGTCTGACCCGTTCTCACACGGAGGCACAGAAGCACGGGGAAAGGCTTAAAAAACTAAGATTTTGTTTTACCCCAAAGAGTTATCTGTTTTTATTTTTGTGTCTTTTGTGCCTTTTTGTGGCAACTAATCTTTTTAGGCGCGGCTTACTGAACTTGAGTCGCCGAAGTAACGGCAACCACGGTGACCGGGCTGGAGGTATTGCCAGGGTTGAGCGGGTCGGTATGAACCGGAACCGCTTCTATGGCATGCACGACGTCCATCCCTTGCAGCACCGTCCCGAAAACGGCATACCCCCCGCCTGTGGCGTCAAGAGAAGCGCTATTGTCAACGGTATTGAAATAGAACTGCGAGGTCGCTGAATTCAAAACGGTAGTGCGCGCCATGGCGATGGTCCCGGCCGTGTTGGAAAGCCCGGTCACCGCTGGCGCCTCCAGTTCCAGCGTCGGATGGGAGGCGGCTTTTTGGACGCCATCGACTCCGAAGCCGCCACCTTGCACGACGAACCCGGAGATTACGCGGTGGAACTGGGTGTTGTCGTAAAACTTGTCTTTGACGTACAGCAAGAAGTTGTTCACCGTTTTGGGCGCTTTAGTCGGATTCAACTCAACGAGTATGTCCCCCGACGTGGTGACGAATTTCACCTGAGGGTTTGGCACCGTGAACGGCTCTTGTTTCAATACCGTCGCCGCGGCGTCGGCTACGCTCAGGTTCACTGTTCCGGTGGAAGTGGGAGAACATGCGAACTGGCGCGCCGATGAGGTTCCACCGGTCAATTCCGAGAGGCTGCCGCAGCTTCCCGATGCAGTCACGGTAGCACCGGTGAGGTTGGCCCCACTGACGGTAAAAACGCTTCGTTGAGAATACATGACTGGCCCGGCGGTGATCGACGCCACGGTGGTGCTCCCCTGCCCGCTCACTCCTCCGCCTCCTCCGCAGGCTGAAACGATGCCGACCACAACCACGCCGATACACAATCCGATACGACTTTTT
This sequence comes from uncultured Geobacter sp., assembly GCA_903925075.1. GTDB lineage: Bacteria > Desulfobacterota > Desulfuromonadia > Geobacterales > Geobacteraceae > Geomonas. Next base: position 2,864 of record CAIYDQ010000065.1, on the reverse strand, counting down.
CTCATGAAATTTCCTTCTCCCCTTAATGATGCACGAACATGACACGGTTCCATTGCCGCACATCGGCTGTAGCCGCCGATCTGCGCGTACTATAGACCAATCGTCCCGGCAACTCAACTGCTTTCAAGACGCGGCAACCCCCGCTTTTTTGCCAAGACGAGGAAGGCGACCATTGTGGGGAGTTTACGAAGGGAGCTGGATATTAGACGGGGGGGATCGCTGATGGCTGGAATTGGATCATAAAAAACGACTCGTTTGCGTTACTCCTTGAACACCCTTCCCAAATCGACGGCCAAGCCGTCGAAGATGCCGACGGTCAACATGTCTTCCTCGGAATAGACTTCCGGCCTGCCGAATACGCCTTCCTCAGATCGCCTGAAGACCATCACCGTTTTGGCCGACGGCTCGACCACCCAATATTCCCTGACTCCTTTTTCCTCGTACAGCCTGAACTTTTCCTTCAAGTCCTTTCGGGCCGTCGCCGGAGACATTATTTCCACCACCAGATCGGGACTCCCCTTGCAGCCTCGATCATCCAGTTTGGATTCATCGCAGACGATCAAGATATCGGGCTGGACGACTGTTTGAATATCGGCGTCAGCTTCGTCTTTATCGGGCAATCTGACATCGAAAGGAGCCCCGAAGACCTTACAGGGCTTATCAAGCAAAAAATTGGCAAACTGCCGCAGCAACTCCACCGACAATTCCTGATGCCTGCGCGACGGAGCCGGGGTCATATTGTAGGCATGCCCGTGGATCAATTCCCACCTTTCGCCGTCCGGCCAGCCGAGGTAGTCCCGGTAGGTGAATTTCTCTGCTTGATTGCTCGCCAGAGGTCCCATGGTGTCGTTCCTTTTATCGCATGCAAGCGGCAATACGGTGCAGATCGAAATATAGCCGATGCATACGCCGCAATCAAGATATCTCTACCAATTCACCAGTCCCACTGCCTTTCGCAGGATGATCAGAGCGTCTCCCAAGTTGATTGTACCGTTGGGCGACGGTCTGCCATCGATCAGGGGCGCGACGTCGCCGTTCAACAGATCCGCCTCGGTCGCGGGGATCTGTCCAACGGTAATGCGCATCGCCTTGAGCGCATCGGAGATGGTGACGTCGGCATAACCGTCATCCGCGATCTTCCCGGTCGGCAGTTGTTTGAACTTGGCGATTGCCAAAAGAGAGAGCTGCCCGACCGCCATGTCGACACTGCCGTCGGACTGCACCGTGGAAATCCCCTCCTGCTTCCAGACGGCGCCGTCAAAGCTGTAGTATCCCACGCTGGCGCCAGGCGCGGCAAAGGAGGCTGGCACCGACAGGGTCACTTTAATTGCCGGATTGAAGGCTTTGACGGTGGTCCCTCCGTCCGTTAAGGACAGGTCGGTGGCGGCGCCTAGCGAAACCAGAGACCACCCCTCGGCGGTGTGCGCCGTCTGCGCCGCCGCCGGCAGCGCGGAAATGGAACCCAGCGAGATAGCTGACAAGCTAAGGCTGCCGCTGATCGGCGTGCCGCTGCCCGCCGACATTAATGTGCCGCGATTGATCTGGACTTTAGTGCCGGCGGAAGGGGTTGCCGAAATAAAGGAAGTAGTCCTGCCGTCGCTGCCGGTCGCCATGTCGACCACGGTCAGGCTGCCGCTGACGAAGGTGAAGCTGTAGTTGGCAGCGGAGAGCGTTCCGCGACTCACCGTGATCGGATAACTTCCCAAGGGGCTGTTTGCCAGGGCCGTGGTGGCTAAAGCAGGCTCGCCGCTCAACACGGCTGCCGTGTCGCCGTTTACGAAGCCGCTGTAAGAGACGGTGAGCGGCGGGTTGTTGGAATCGGCGGCCCTGACGACATCGAAAGCGGTCACGATGAGCGGGAAGATCGGACTATAGATCACGTTACGCTGCACGGAGACGCTGTTGCCGGCTTGGTCGGTGGCGGTGACGGTGATGGTGTACTGTTTGGCGGCGCTGAAATTCAACTGTTCCTGGAAGACGCCGTTGGACAGTTGGGGCGTGTAGGTAACGCCGTCCATGGTGATGGCAACGCTGACCGGAGTGCCGCTGTCCCCTGCCGTCCCGGAAACTATCAGGCTCGCGCTGTTCGAGGTTATGTCCTGGGTCGGGTCGGTGATGGCCAGGGAGGGCTTGTCGGTGTCGGAAATAACGGTCCTCTTGACCGTGGCGCTGTTGCCCGCGAGATCCATGGCGCTGACGACAATGGTGTTGATCCCGGCTTGCAGGTTGAGCGCAATGCTGAATTCGCCGCCGTTGACGATAGCGGATTGAGGCGAACCTCCGTTTACGGTTGCCTCGACGGTCGCAGTCTTGTTTATGGTCCCGGTCAAGTTGATGAAAGTAGCGGCCAGCGCGCTGTTATCGGCAGGCGCGGTAACGGTCACAACAGGCGCGCTGGTATCCAAGGTGATGGTGCGCACATCCTGGATTTTCAGGTCGCTCATATCGGTGACGTCGGTGGTGATGATGTTATTGCCCTGCGCCAAAGTGAGCGCGAGGGAGAAACTGCCATCGGCAGCCACGACCGCGGCAACCCCGTTGACCGTGACTGATTTCACACCGTTTATGCTGCCGGCCTTGCCGCTGACGTTGACGGTCGGATTGTTGGTGATGCTGCCGTTGGCCAAGGTCGACATGGTCAAAGTTGGCGGAATGCTGCTGTAATTTATTACCAGCGTGCCGGTGGCGCTTCCCTCATAATTGGCGTCGCTAATGGTCGCCAAAACCAGATAGCTGCCGACTACCGAGGGAGCAGTTGCGCTGCCGTTGTAGCTGACGCCTATCGCCAAGCCGGTCGGCGTCGACGTTGCGCTTGCCGCTTTGGGCGAGCCGTCGTAAATGAAGGAAAGATTGCCAAGTGTTAT
>CAIYDQ010000064.1 GCA_903925075.1 uncultured Geobacter sp. | reverse complement strand
GGCGGTGGGAGCGAGGGGGGGGTGGAACTGCCGGCGACAGGGTCAAGTCGCAATCGGTACCTCACCCTCCGCAAAAGCAAAACCGCCCAGCCCCGGCAGTTCCGACAGTGACCAAAGGTCCTTTATAGTGGGACAACCGATGCCCTCGAATACTTTCCCGCCTTCGAGCTCTCTTCCGACGAAGGGGACGCGGCACGCCGCGGCGGCCCGGTGGTCGTTCAAGGCGTCGCCGACAAACAGCGCCTGATCGGGATCTATGGCCTGCTCGGCAAGGATATGAGCTATGATCTCGCTTTTTTTGCGTGGAGATCCGTAAACCCCGCTGAAGAATCGGGCGAGTTCGCGCCTGTCGACGATGGCTTGCAGTTCGTCCTGTGGCGTCGCCGATGCGATGTAGCAAGGGATATGGGCGTGGTGCATCTCAAGGAAGGGGACCGCTCCCGGAACAAACGGGGCGGCAATCACCTGATCCATCACCAGTTCCGAAAACTCGCGGCAGAGGCGTTGAAAATCTGCCGCTGAAAGTTCCCGATGCAGGAATTCGCTGTAAAAATGACGAAACTTGTCGAAACGGGACATGCCGCCGTTCGCTTCGCTGAATGCGACGATCTTGCCGACCAGTGCCGCCTCTTCCGCTGCGAAAAGCCGCGCAAAAGCCGTGGTCTTGATGTCGGACGTTTCCACGATGACGCCGTCGAAATCGAAAATGATCGCTTTAAGCACTTCAAGCTCCTGGAATATTCAAAAGGGAAACATCCCCCTGCAGCAGTGGCTCCCGCGTGGTAAACCGGCGTGCGATCCTCTGTCAAGTCATGCCGGGAGCGCGCTCTCCCCGGCTGAACTTTACCCGGCTTGACGCACGTTGAACGATTGCACCAGACTCAGATCCTCCAAAAGCCGATACAAGCGACGATCTCCCACGGTCATGGAAATGTGCACCTGGTCGAGGTTGACCAGCTTCATCAAGTGACCGATTACCGTGGAGGTTATCGAGAAGGAGTTGACGATCTTGATCTGGATGCCCTTCACGCCGCTTCTTTGCAGGCCGTCGAGCGCCTTTTTGATTTCGATGCCGTCTTCGATCGTCTTGATGTTGCCGGTTATGGTCAACTCGTTGTTACCCTGGGACTGAATCTGCATACAAGTCTCCTCCTTCCAGTGTTGTTAACATGAGCAGGCGGCCGCCGGGACTGCCAATGAAAAATGAGTCGCAGAAACGGGCGATTATCTGCAGGCCGCGTCCGTTGAGGGCGCCGTCGTCCGCGGCGGCGGTCATGGCGGCGGGGATGCCCTGGCCGTGGTCGCGCACCTCGACGATCAGCAGAGGTTTTTCCGCGCCGCGCCAGAGGTTCGCGCTGAGGACGATGCCGGCCCCCTGCGCGACGTCCCCGCTCTGCAACGTCTCGTCATATGCCCCCAGCCGTTGCAGCCGGCTCTTTTCCGTGCCGTCGATGCCCAGGCAACCATGCTCGTAGGCGTTGGTGAGCGACTCGGTCAAAGCCACCTCCAGTCCGTCCAGCTCGGCGTCGTTCAGATCGGCCTCCAGCTGCAGAGCGCGGAGAAAATCGGCGCCGGTCCGCTCCAGGCCGGCCAGGGTCAACTCGGCTTGGCCCGTCCAGTTCCAGGCGCAAGGGAGGTCCAACCGGCGCAGGTGCATCAGGGTGAGATCGTCCAAATCCTCCTGGCGTGTTTTTTCCCGGAACCGGCGCAGCAAGGCAGCCATGGTGGGCGAGGCGCGAAAATCGTCCTCGATCTCCTCGCGGTAGGAACCCTGCGCCGTGGGGGCATCGGTTACACCGTCGGTCATTACCAAAAGATCGACGACGCCGCGCAGCGACAGGGCGCTGATAAGCACCTCGCGTCGGTAAATGCCAAGCGGCGGGTTTTGTCCGCGCACCTGTCTGACCGAGCCGTCCATGCCCCGCAGCAAGAGAGGCGGCAAGGCGAACATGGCCATCTCCACCTCTTCGGCCAGCAGATCCACCAGAAAAAAACCGCAGGAAAGGACCTCCTCCTCCAGCAGCATGCTGGCGAGGTATTCCTGGAAGCGCGTGAGAAAGACGCGCAGGGTGAAGCTCTCCCACAGGTGCACGTTGTCGACCTGATAATTGAAGAAGGAGGTCGCCAGCATCGCGGTCAGAGACGCGGACATGCCCGAGCCCATGGCGTCGACGATCATCACCAGTTGCCGGCCGTCGAAGAGCTTGCGCACCGAGTAGCCGTCGCCGCACAAGATGTCGTGAGGCGTATAGGCGATGTTGATCCCCCAGCGGCCCCCATCCGCCCCCTCCAGCGTGCGGTTGCGCAGATCGTGACGCACCACGTGCCGTTCCTTGCGTCGAGACGACTCCTGCTGCCAGGCGTGATACTTGTTCTGGGTGCGCAGCATGTCAACCTCGCGCTGGCGATGCTGCTCCAGCAGCCGTTGGTTGATCAGTTCCCGCGCCACGTTGTTGAGCGTCTGCAAGATCAATTCGAAATCGAGAGGCTTGGGCACGAACCTCTCCACTCCGGTGTTGATCGCCTTGAGCAGCAGTTGGTTGTCGATGGAGCCGGTTATGAGAACGACGGGGGCGCTGGCGCCGGTAGCGCGAATTTTCTGCATGAGCTCAAGGCCGGTGAGCCCGGGCATCATCTGGTCGGTGAGCACCATGTCCGGACGGTGTCGGCAAAAGAGCGCAAAGGCCTCCTCGCCGTCCGCCGCCATGAAAACCTGACTGAACGCCTTGTCGAGACAAACCATCAACAGCTGCCGGCTGATTTCGTCGTCCTCGGCCACCAGCAGGGTGAGCCCCTGCATGCCGCTCTCGGCAGGCAACGAGGTCTCCCCTTCGTGGCCGGCGCTCGCCTCGGGGCGAGGCCGGGTGCCGCCGACATCAGGTTTGGGGGAGTCATGCGGGGCAGGCTCTTGAGGAAAGCCCCGGTTGTCCAGCATGCAAGCCTCCTTGCGACGTTAGGCTGCGCGGGCGATAAGGCGCCGGCCAAGGCCGGAAGGGCGTCGGCCAAAGCAGGACGGGCCGGCCAAAACAGGAAGGGCGCCGGCCAAGGCCGGAAGGGCGCCGGCCGGATCCCCCGGGTTTATGGTTCGGTCTGTTCGGGCGCCAGTTCCATGATCTGCTCCAAAAGGGCCTGAATGTCGGTTTGAGCGGCGATCTCGCACTGCTCGTTGAGGACGGCGGCCAGCATGTCTTCTGTCGTCAGGGGGTTGGCCATAACCACGCGGAAGACGGTTATGGTGTCGCCGTGATAGCGGCTCGGGGCGAGACTCGTGCGCGAGACGAAGGTTCTTCCCGCCTCGCGCTGGCGTTTTTGAATGGCTTCGGTGATTTTGTCCAGCAGTTCGTTGATGCGGGTGACTCGCTCCGGCAGGGCATGGGTCAGCGCGTAGGTCAGCGCGGTTTGTACCCGGGCCGGGATGAAGCGATAGGTGAGGATGTTGAGTTCGGGTTCGGTCACCAGTTCGAAGTCGGCATGGGCCTCGATGCGCCGGGCGAAGCTGCGGGCGCGCTCGATCCCCAGATCCATGAGCAGCTCGTACCCCTTGCGCCCGATGATGGAGAGGCCGGCGTGCACCAGCATGGCCATGCCGGGGCGCGACCCTTCCAGGGTGCGGCTCCCCAGATCCCTGGAGCCGCGGCGAATGATATACGCCGCGTGGTGTTCGATGGAGGAGAGGGTGGTCGGGTCCTTGAAGAGCACCATGCCGGCGCCGATCGGGACGTAGAGCTGTTTGTGGGCGTCGATGGTCACCGAATCGGCCCGCTCGATCCCGCGCAAAAGTCCTCGGTAGGTGTCGGAAAAAAGGGTCGGGCCGCCCCAGGCGGCATCGACATGGAAGTGGCAGCCGATCTCGGCGGCCAGATCGGCCAAGGCCTCCAGCGGATCGACGTTGCCCGTTTCGGTGGTGCCGGCGATGCCGATCAGGCTCAAGGGGCGGATGCCTTCGCCTTTCAGCCTGGCGCGGTGTTCCCGAAGGCGCTTCATGTCGATGCGGTTGTTGTCGTCGGTCTCCACCTGAATCAGGTTGTCCCGCCCGATGCCCAAAAGGTCCGCGGCCTTGCTCAGGGAATAATGACCCCGGCGGGACACCAGGATGGCCAGGCCTTGGCAGTCCAGATGCTGCAAGGCCTTCGCCAGTCCCTCCCGCGCGATCCCCTTGAAATCCCCCGAGGGGCCGCAGAGGCGGTTGCGGGCCGCCCAAAGGGCGGTGAGGTTGGCGATGGTGCCGCCGGAACAGAAGGCGCCCAGGGCGTAGCGGTTGTTCTGGATCCATTGGCCGTAAAATTCGTCGCTGCCGTTGTAAACCAGCTTGTGGAGCATGGCCAGCACCTGCCGTTCCATGGGCGTGAAGGCGCGGGAGGTCTCCACCTTGACCAGGTTCTGGTTCAAGGCGGTCAGAATCCGGGAGAGAGGGAGCATGAAATAGGGGAGGGCGGAGGTCATGTGCCCGATGAACCCCGGCGAAGCGGTATGCACCGATTGGGAAACCAGTTTTTCCTTCAGAAATTCCGTATAGTCCGAGACGAAGGTGGGGTTTTCAGGAATGCCGGGCTGGGAGAAGTCGCCCTCGATTTCATCGAGGTCGCGTTCCACGGCGACGATATGTTCCTGCAGAAAACCCATCAGGTCGTCGGAAATGGCCTGGTCGATGCGACCCAGCGTGGAGTCCGGGGCTTCAGGAACGGTAAAAATCCGGTAGATATTCTCCAGATTGGCTTTTGCGGAATCTTTTGAACTGGGCATGGGAATGGAGTCACCGAAGTATCAAAGGGGTTGAAGTTAGAGGTGAAAACGTCTTTTCGCAGGATGTGGGGTTGCCTTGGCAAAATGTGCTTATCATTGTATACATAATCGGCCTGCCTTCTGTCAAACCCAAAAAGGATTAGCTCTAATTCAGCTCACTTCCAACGCATGCTGACGACCGCTCCGCTGCAAAAGGCAATCAGCCAGCAGCTATAGATGCCGAGGCTTACCTTGTGAAAGAGCCGGTTCACCGCTTCCGTTTTGCGCACGACTGCCGCATAGAAGGCGAGCAGAAAATGAAAAGCCATTCCCGAAAGGGAGGCAACGCCGATGATGGTGTGCCGTACGGGCATAAGGCCGACCGAATGGCCGTACAACAACATCAGGTGGGTTCCCAGGTAGTCGCTGAAAAGCCCCACGCCGAAGATGAAAAGGTGTCTGCGGTGCAACCCTCGCTTCCTGGCGGTGAACACCGCCCAGGTGTAGAAGATCAGGGCCAGGTTCATGCACAGTATGGCCTGAACAAGCATAAGCGCGCTATCCTGTGGTCCAAGCTACGTCACGGTTCGAGGTCAGATGCCCGGTTCAAATTTTATATTTCGCCAACTCGTTCTGCAGGTGGTCGGATTTTTCGGCCAGATTCACGGCCACCACCTCGACCTCGTTCACTACCGAGGCGTTTTGCTCGGACAAGGTCATGATCTGCTGCATCAGCCCGATCAGCTGTTTTGTGCGGGTGGCGATGAAGGTGCTTTTCATGACCAGATTGGAGGAGATCTCCACCGAACCTTTCAGCCTGTCGTCGGTCGCCCCGACGTTGGCGATAAGACGCCGCGTTTCTTCGGCGATCCCGCGCATCCGTTTAGCTCCCAGCTCGTTGGCGGCGCATAGCCGCTCCACGCCGCTGATCACCGCCTTGACTCCGGTATTTATCTGGGAGAGCGAGTTCTGGGTCTTGGCGGCAAGCGCTCGCACCTCGTCGGCGACCACGGCGAAGCCGCGTCCCGCCTCGCCTGCCCTGGCGGCTTCTATGGACGCGTTTAAGGCCAGCAGGTTGGTCTGGTCGGCTATGTCGGAGATGATCTCCAGCACCTGACCGATGTCGGCCGCCTTGACCGCCAACTCCTGAGTCTGTGCGCTCATGGCCGCCTGGCTGTCCGCCTCTCCGATAATGACGCTGCCGGCCTTGTTCAAATCTTCCATGAAAGAGGAAAGGGTGGTCCGGGTCGCCTCGATGGTTTCGGTCGTCGATATGGCCATCTCTTCGGTTATGTCGAGGTTGCCGGCGACGTCGAGAGTCACCTTATTGCTCTCTTCGATCATGTTCGACTGCTGCTGAACGGCGCGCGAGAGGCTGGTGACGACGCCGGATAGCTTCCTGCTGGCGTCGGCGGCCTCGTGCGAGGTAGCGGTCGAGTGCGTTACGCTGTCTCTGGTCGCCAGGCGCAGAGACTCCAAGGAATGCAGGATGTGGCTGATTTCATTGTTGCGCAGAGCGACGATCGGCTTGGAGATGTCGCCGTCGGCCAAGGTCTTGACATGCTCCAGCGTGCGGCCTATCGAATTCTTTATGCCGGTCATGTTCAGGAAGCCGAAGATGAATCCGGCTAGGATGGAAATCGCCAATACGCCGAATCGGATCAGAGCACTGCTGCTTTGACCGGCATAGGAGGCGATCACGATGCAGAATGAATAGCAGATGCAGAGCATCAAGAGGCGGTTCTTGATGGTGAGCCGGTAGTACCTGTCGACCAGAAAAGAAATCATAAACGTGTTGCAAGGCTACACTACAGGATTGCGGGCAATGCCATGCATGCGAGCAACTGCTGTCCTTGCTGCCTCCTCTCCAAATGTATTTTGTAGTTCCTGCCCACTTTTCCGTTACCTTGGCTTGACACTCTACTTCAGCCAAGCGGAATGTGTCAATTAGTTTGAGGCACTTACCCTGCGGGATGGTTTCTATGGCGCCGGTAAAAACGCCTCCCCGCGGGGTCCCGGGTCCGCTCGCGCCCCCCGCTTTTATCGCCGCCGCCCCGCATCTCTTCTTTCCCGGAAAGTCGTTGATTCCCTGAGCCGATGATGTATTATGCCTTCCTGTTGACGCTGTTAAATTCATTATCAGGAGCCGATTGATGGCATATGCCGACACTATCAACCTTCCCTTCAACGCGGAGGTCATCAGTTCGCGGTTCAAACAGAAAAAGCCGGGAGAACTTGCGGCAACGGACCAAGGCTACTGGGTCTTCCTGCAAAGGGATGCTTTGCTGCTGGAGGGGGGGAGGCTCTACCGCGGGGCTCTTCCCGACTCCTTTGCCGGCTACGCCGGCGCTTTGCCCTTTGGCGAGTGGGACGGCGAGCCGGTGCGCCTGCTGACGGTGCCCGCCGATCACGCGCTCCCCGACGGCCTGGTCGCCGTGCCCCAGACCGAACTTCCCGACGATCTGCTCACCATGTACGGGCTTGCCCGCCAGATCCTGTACTGGGAAAAAATGAGCGGCCATTGCTCGCGCTGCGGCGGCGTCATGGAGCGGATCCCCGCCACCTGGGGCAAGCGTTGCCTGGGGTGCAATCACGAGCACTATCCGCACATCCACCCCTGCATCATCGTGCTGGTCAAGCGCGGCAAGGAATTCCTGCTGGCGCGCAAGCCCGAGTGGGCCGCCGGACGCTACAGCCTGGTGGCGGGTTTCGTCGATTTCGGCGAGTCGCTGGAGGAGTGCGTTGAACGCGAAATCATGGAGGAGACGGGCCTGAAGGTGACCGACATCCGCTACGTCGGCAGTCAGAATTGGCCGTTCCCGAGCCAGTTGATGGCCGGCTTCGTCGCCGAGTACGCCTCGGGAGAGATAGCGGTTGACGGCCTGGAACTGGAGGACGCCCGCTGGTTTTCCATAGATCGCATGCCGGAGGCGCTGCCGCCGGCCCGCAGCATCGCCCGCTTCATCATCGATCGTTTCGCCCTGGGAAGCGACGCCGACCGCCTGCCGCTGGCGGAATGGGGGCCGATCGTCGCCGCCAAGGGAGCGGAGTAAGCGGGTCGATTACCTGAACAAATATCTCATGGCCCCCACGGCAACGTGGGGGTCCGTCGCCTCTACAAGCAGAGAGTACCCTCGGCGCCAACTTCCGTTACCAGGAAGCCCATCGGGATTTTAACCGTTCTCCCTCGCATCCCGCCTCCCTTCCATGTTGGAGGGGATAGCCCTGACATCCTTGTTACGGAGGATACCTCGCTATTTCCCGACCTAGCATCCTTACTTAAGGAGGACACCTCTTTATTTCCCGACCTGGCATCCTTACTTAAAGAGGACACCTCTTTATTTCCCGACCTGGCATCCTTGCTTAAGGAGGACACCTCTTTATTTCCCGACCTGGCATCCTTGCTTAAGGAGGACACCTCTTTATTTCCCGACCTGGCATCCTT
>CAIYDQ010000063.1 GCA_903925075.1 uncultured Geobacter sp. | reverse complement strand
CGATGGTCCGGTATCTGATCAAATCCACTCCGCGCTGTGGCAATTTGGGCATCCATAGATAGAGTCGTCCGATAAATGTGCTTGGTTGGGGCCTTAACTCTGGCAGGGATTATTCTCGCCTTGGGCATCTTCGCTACCTCACATATTGAAATGAGCTAATGAAGAAAACCGCCGCCGCACTCCCGGCCGATTGTCAAGAGAAAACGTCCAACAGAGGTGCTATTTTATTCGTAAAATCAGTACGTTGGATTCGAGAGTCGACATTGTGCCTTGAATGGTTAGCTGGTTCAAGCAAAAAGCGAACCTTGCAAAAAACACGGCTTAAGCTGAGAGAATCTTTACGAAACTCGTTTTTTAATATCAACGCCCTTTCGGGAGGTTATAGCTTCAGCGGGAATTGCTGCATCAAGCCCACCTTCGGTATCGATCCGATTCGGCCTTCGCCGCCACGGTTATTCAGAAATCCACTTCGGTTTTACGCTCCGCAATTCCGGCAAATTCTGCATCATTTCGACGGACGCGACCCCGAACACTTCTCCCGATCAAGGTTCGATTTATCCGCAGTGGTCCGCGCTTTTATCGGATTAGATCCGCGTGCTATGCCTTTGATCTTGTCTTTGGGGTTCGTCGATTCGCGGCCAACGACCGGGCGGTGACCTGCCGGCTTTCCCGGGCAGGTCTACTGCCCTTGTTGGCAGCCCCCGTTACTGGAGCCCTTTCATAGCCTTTTCGTTGACAATCCCTTTTTCAGTGGCAAGAAAGACGAAGAACTTTCTCAAAGCGACTGTAAGTTGATCCGGTGTGGTTGAATCCCATACTTTACGTTTCCACCATTGCTTAAAGGCAGTATTTACCATACCGCGTGTTATTTCATCTACGGATTCTACGTCGGTATAGCCACAGATAAAATCGATGAATAAACCGACTATTCCTGTATGTTTACCCGCCGTCTTTTCTGAAAATTTTGACAGCAAGTGCTCATAGAACTCTGCATTTAAGTCGGTCAATTGCTGTCGAAATGGGGCTCGTCTTTCCTCAGCTTCTTTCAGAAGTTTAAAGTAATCTTCGATCTTGTCTCCGGGGATAGAGACCTTACCCGTGTATACTTTGGCCATCAACTTTCTCCCATTCACCGCTTCTTGCTTTTCGTGACCTCATTCGATGAGCGTCGCAGTGTGTCCTTATGATTTTCAGCCAACGGCTCGGAAGTTGACCGGCGGTGTTTTTCGGCCGGTCCAACTTACTTGTTGGGACAACCCGTTCCCATCATTTAGATGGTGCTTGACACCTTCGGGATTTTCTCAGATTGCTCTTTAACATACTCTGCATATTTTGTTATCAAGTAACTTACACTTTCAAATGTGTCATAGCAATATTCATCCGGATCAGAAATACTTTGGTCGTCAGTAAACATGTTTTCATCAATATGAGCCAGGAACTTATTCCGTGATTTCCATAAATCCTCCAGATAATCTATTTTCCAATCAGGAGGCCAAATTTTTGAGATAAGTTTATCAACTGCTTTTCGCTTGTCTTTTATCGAATGTGAAACCATAAAATCTTTTACTATTGCTTCGACTGCGAGATGAAGGTTAATACCAGCGTCCTCTATGTATCCATCTCTTACTAGGCTTGCCGCGTTATTATAATAATATGAAGCAACGTGTACCAGCCGTGTGGATTGCGCCAACAGCTTGTAACAATCTTTTACAGTCTTTATACTCGATTTTTGTTTAGAAAAGCGATATCTGCCACGCCAATCATTTAGCAGTTTTACTACAGGCAAACGTTTGCAATTGAACAGATCAATATATTCTGGCTGTTCACGAATCAACTTGATCGCGCGCATTCTATCGTCATAACTATCAACCGACCTGATATGTGGATTGTAAAGCGCTGGTGGTTTAATTGTTCCATTGAGTATCAGCTTTACTCGTATGAATATTTCCTTCAAGCTAGGCTTAGCCTGGGACGAGATAAAAATAGTAGCCTTGCTTTCCTTGAAATGAAATTTGTATGGAGGAAATTCTCTATTGGTAAATTGGAAGGCTGTTTCAATAACTGCTTGCTTCGAGTTGTCTCTATAGCTTAGTGCTCCACTTTTATCATAAATTGAAAAGAACAACGGGATACCATTGAAACATGCATATCCAACGTCATCGAACAAAATAGTTTCTTTAGGGTAAATACCACGTTCACCCAGAATATTCACAAGCACTTCGAACATGATTATCCCTGATTTTATTCTCAATACCTCGAGGTTTTCCCACCAACTCGTTCTTGACCAGAAACTCGCCATCCACCCGTTTGTCGCTTGCCATGGAAATATTCAGTTCCCTTGGTTGACGTATCTTAGTGCCAATATTAAGCTTATTGAATGGTGAAATGTTCCGTTTGGCGGGATGGCCGGTTTCCGGCCATCCCGCCAGAGCTTCATTCTGGGGAAATGTAGACTAATTAAATTGGGCTGTCAAAAGGAAAAATGACATGCTTCTCATCCCGGATGCCGTTTTCGATGATTTCATAGAGTTCCTGAAGGGAAAAGGGTTTTCGCCCGGCATATTCGCTGAATATAAAAAATGGCTGCGATATTATCTGGATTTTTGCCACAAGTACCCGGTCCCTGATTCGAAATCGGAAAGGGTGCGGCTGTTTGCAGAAAAACTGGAGGAAAAGAAGCAACCGGAGAAACAGAGAGAACGTGCTGCTCACGCCGTCTCGCTTTACTATGAGATGCAAAGGGGCAAAAGATGTCTAAGCTCTCAACCAGTTCTCCCACAAGTGGCTGAAAAGTTAGGGTGTTATGCTTACGATTCGCAGGCGGAAGAGAGTTCACCCCCCGCGGCCTTCCCTCTTTTGGGGAAGGACGGCGCTTGTTTCCAATCACTCAATGAAGATGCCCCTCCTGGAGAGAAGACCCCTTCGCCGGAGCAGGTGCGACATGCCAATATGACCCCGGTTCACGCAGAGCAGCGTCCTGTCTTCAGGCGGACATCGAACTATTCTGAAACGGGCTACGTTTTGAAAACGGACTCCCCCGAATGGGATGCGCTGCTTGCGGCAATGGCGGGCGAGATTAATGTTCGACACTACTCGCGTAAGACTTTGACAACCTACGCAAACTGGTCGCGCAAATTTCAGCGATTCCTGAAAAACAAATTGCCGCAAGAGCTGACAACGGCAGACGTGAGAGAATACCTGACCTTCCTGGCGGTAACGTGCAAGGTTGCCGCAGCAACAGCTTTTCGGCACAGCTTTGCCACCCACCTCTTGCAAGCCAATTACGACATCCGCACCATTCAAACCCTGCTGGGCCACGCCAGCCTGAAAACCACCATGATCTATACCCATTGCGTCCCTGTGAGGACGATGAAAGAGGCGAAAAGCCCGCTCGACTTCTAGTCCCAGACCGCAGGGTGTGCTGGGTCAGTCCGAAAACGCCGGTGAAAGTCGGTAAATGGTAGGGGGAAGGGTGAAAGTCAGGACAGGCCCAGCAGCTTCAGCCCTTCCAGGAACAACACAACCGCAAAAAGCGCCAGGAGTATGCCGAGAAAACGCATTGTGTACAGATAGTATCTGCTGCTCAGAAAGACCCGCGATCTGCCAACCGCAACCGCCAAAGCGATCTTGGAACCAATCAGCGATAGATAGAAACTGCCGATGAAGGCGAAAAACGCCGGCAGGCCGACTGCGAGCGACTTGGTCAACTCCGGTGCACCGACGGCGATCCAGAACAGGTACGGATGCGGACTGAGGAAGTTGGTCAGCACTCCTTTGCGCAGGGATCTGGGTTGTTCCTTGGGCAGGTCGAGTTGAACTCCTCGCGTGCGGATGGCGTCGATGGCGGTGAACAGCACGAAGGCGCCGCCCGCCAACGAGATTACGCCCAGGACCTGCCGATAACCGGAGACTTTTACCAGGATGACGAGAGTTGTCAGGATGATCGGCACGTCGGTGACGATCGGCGCCATCGCCACCCTCATGCCCGACTTGGCGCCATGGTGCAGCGACTCGGAGATGACAAGCATCAGCAACGGGCCCGGGGACAACCCGGCGGAAAACCCCAGAAGGAGCCCAAGTGTGAGAAAATGCGTCATGGATGGCCTTGGCATCGTTACCACGCTGAGAGGGGGACAGGCACCTACGGAGCCAGTCCCCTACGACGCAGTGGAGCCGGGGGAGGCTTCCCCCCTCCCAACCTCCCCCCGCTGGGGGGAGGAGCTAGTTGTCTTCCAGCGGGGGGATTTCAGATGGGGAGGGGCATTTCGTCATGCCCCGGATCTCACAGTTCCCGATCTGCGGCGGCGGCGAACAGTTTCAACTTCTCCATAAGCGCCGCGAATTTCTTCGGCTTCAGCGACTGCGGGCCGTCGGAGGAGGCGTGCTCCGGATCGGGATGCACTTCGATGATCAGCCCGTCCACTCCCGCGGCTACCGCGGCGTAGGACATGGGGGCGATGTAGTGGTGATTGCCGGTCGCGTGCGAGGGGTCGATCACCACCGGCAGGTGGGTCTTGGCCTTCAGGACCGGAACGGCGGATATGTCCAGGGTGTTGCGGGTCGCGGTCTCGAAGGTCCGAATGCCGCGCTCGCACAGGATCACCGACTGGTTCCCCTCGCTCATGATGTACTCGGCGCTCATCAGGAACTCCTGAATGGTCATGGACATGCCGCGCTTCAACAGGATGGGCTTGTTGATCTGCCCCACTTTCTTCAGGAGGGCGAAGTTCTGCGAGTTGCGCGCGCCGATCTGCAGCATGTCGGAGTAGGAGGCGACCAGGTCGACGGATTCGGGGTCGATCACTTCGGTGACGAAGGGAAGCCCGGTCAACTCGCGCGCCTTGGCGAGGAGCTTCAGACCGTCCTCCTCAAGCCCTTGGAAGGAGTAGGGGGAGGTGCGGGGCTTGAAGGCGCCGCCGCGCAGCATCTGGGCGCCGGCGCTTTTTACCGCCAGCGCCGAGGCTATGATCTGCTCCTCGCTCTCCACCGAACAGGGACCGGCCATGACCACCAATTCCTTGCCGCCGATGGCGAGGGTGTCCGAGATCCGCACCACGCTCGACTCTTTCTTCATCTCCTTGGAGGCCAGTTTGTACGGCTGCAGGATCGGGACCACGCTCTCCACGCCGTGCATCGACTCGATGCTCTGCAACACGCTCTTGCCCCGCTCGTCCCCGACCGCCCCGATCACGTCGCGGGTCGTGCCGTGAATGATGTGCGGGGTGTACCCCAACGCCTTGATTCTCTTGGTTACCTCGTCCCTGTCTTTTCTTGCCGCTCCCGATTTCATGACCACGATCATTGCTCGTTCCCCCTTTTTTTCCGAAAAACGAAAGGGCCGGAAGGATTGCCCCCCGGCCCTGTATCTTGATCATCGGTTCGAAACCGCAAAGGGGGGGAGATCCTGTCCACCCCGGCTTTCGGTTCGTAAGTTTAGTTCCAGCTAACCTAAATTACACACCTCTACCCGGGGAGCGGCTAAAGTAAAAGCCGTACCAAAAGTAAAAGTTCGTAAAGGAAAGATAGCCGGTGTTGTTCATGGGGTAGTAATTGACACTTCCCGCAGCGTATGTCAAGAAAAAACTGGCGTGGCCAAGGCATCAAGTTGTTTGACAATCTACAGCCTTTCCGCTAATTTGGCAGAATGCACGAGTGGCTCACCAATTACGGTCTTTTTTCACTGTTTCTTTTGAGCTTTCTCGCCTCGACCCTGATACCGCTGGGCTCCGAGTGGCTGGTGATCGCCATGCTCCTTTCCGGCGGCCAGCCGGTGACGGTGGTCGCCGTCGCCACTGTCGGCAACTACCTGGGTGCGCTCAGCACTTTCTGGATCGGCCTTTACGGCGGAGACTTTCTGACGCGGCGAGTGCTGCGCATGGATGAACAAAGCACCCGGAAGGCGGAGAAGTTCTACGCCCGTTTCGGTTCCTATTCGTTGTTCCTCAGTTTTCTACCGGTGGTCGGCGATCCCCTTTGCCTGGTCGGCGGCATGCTGCGGGTGAGTTTGCTGCGTTTTACCCTGCTGGTGGTCTCAGGCAAGCTCGCCCGCTACGCGGCAGTCGCCTGGGTAACACTAAAAATCGGCTAAGGGCGAGGGGCGAAAGGCTAAGGGGAAAGGCTGGGACACGTCGACCTTGTTTACGCTTTAGCGCTTTGCTTTACCGCTTGTACCTTTCGCCCTTAGCCCTTCGCCCTTAGCCGGTTCTATTGGAGTTTTATGCTCAGTTGTACAAAACGTGTTCTCCCCAACGGGCTGCGCTTGGTTTCGGTGGCGATGCCGCACTTGCACAGCGCCGAGATCGCCGTCTATATCAAGGCGGGCGGGCGCAACGACACTGCGGGAAAATCCGGCATTTCGCACTTCCTGGAGCATATGCTCTTTCGCGGTTCCAGCGAATTCGCCTCGAACCTGGAACTGGAGATCGCCTTCGAGGCGATCGGCGGCAGCGTCAACGCGGCGACCGATGAGGAAACTACTTGCTACTTCTCTCGCGTTCATCCCAATCAGATCGGGGAAGGGGTGAGGCTTTTCTCCTCGATGCTGCTGCGCCCGATCCTGGAAGGGATCGAACTGGAAAAACGGATCATCACCGAAGAGGCGCTGGAGGACATCAACGAGCGCGGCGACGAGACCAATCCCAGCAATCTTTGCAGCAAGCTGATGTGGCCCGACCATCCGCTGGGGATGCCGACCATCGGCTACCTGGACACCATCAAGGGCTTTACCGAGGAAGATCTGCGCAGGTACCTGGCCGACTGCTACGTTCCCGGCAACGCGCTGATCGTGGCCGCGGGGAGGCACGACCCGGAAAGCTTCTTCGCCGCCTGCGAGCGCTCTTTCGCCGAATGGAGCGGGCCGCAAGCGCCGGCTCCGCTGGCGGCCGACCTGCGGCAGGACGAGCCGCGCTCGCTCTTCGTCAAGGACTCGGACAGTCAGGTGAACCTGCAGATCGCTTTTCGCGGCTTCGCCCGACACGACCGGCGCATCATGGGGCTACGGCTCATGCGCCGCATCCTTTGCGGCGGCGGCAGTTCCCGGCTGCACCTCTCGCTTCGCGAGAAGCTGGGCATCGTCTATTCCGTGGACGCCTCGCTCTCCGCCTACGAGGAGACCGGCGCCTTCGCCATCGAGCTTGCCACCGCCCCGGAGAATCTGGCGCTGGCGGTCTCGGAGGTGCTGGCGGAGGTGAGGAGAATGGCGTTCGAGGACGTCGACGGGGCGGAACTGGCCAGGGTGAAGGACGGCTACTTCTACGACATGGAGTACAGCTCCGATTCCACCTACGAGATGCAGGTGCGCTACGGCTGGGGCGAACTGATGGCCATCGTCCGATCCCTCGAAGAGGATCGAGCCGAGGCGGCGGCGATCGAGGCGATCCAGATCAGGGAGAGCGCGCGCGCCCTTTTCGCACCCGAGAATCTGAACCTGGTCGCCGTCGGACCCTGGAAGGCGGTCTCCAAACGCGCCGTGGAGAAGCTGATCAAGGAATATCAAAAAGGGTGGAGCAGGAACTGAAAAAAAACATTTTGGAGTTAGCATGACGACAGCTATATTGCTTTTGGCCCACGGGAGCAGGATCTCCGAGGCAAACGACGCGGCGCGCGAAATAGCGGCGCGGGTGCAGAAAATGACCGATTTCGAGATCGTCGAGGTCGCCTTCCGCGAACAACACCTGCCCAACATCCAGCAGGGCGTGGACAATTGCGTGGCCAAGGGGGCGAAGCGCATCCTGCTGGTTCCGTACTTTCTTTATCTGGGCGCGCACGTGCTGGAGGATCTGCCGGAGGAACTGCTGCAGGCCAGAGAGCGCCATCCCGGCGTCGAGATGGTGCTGGGCAAGCACCTGGGCGTGCATAACAAGCTGGCCGAGATCGTGGTCGAGCGCATCGCCGAGAGCTTGACCGAACAGAGGTGGCACTGATGTCCGTGCATCTTAGTCCGGAGGAGATCGAGGCGGAATCGTTCCGCATCATCGAGGCGGAAGTGGGAGCCCACGACTGGTCTCCCCGCGAGTGGCCCATCGTGCGCCGCGCCATCCATACCAGCGCCGATTTCGATTACGCCAAAACCATGCGGATCTCCGCGGAGGCGATATCCGGCGGCATCGCGGCGCTTAAGGCCGGCTGCGGCATCGTCACCGACACCACCATGGTGATCTCCGGCATGAGCAAGGAGCGGCTGACGCCGTTCGGGGTGAAGGTTTCCTGCTACGTGGCGGACGCGCAGGTCGCCAAGGACGCCAAGGCTCAATTGATAACCCGCTCCATCCTCGCCATGCGCAAGGGGGGACGCGTCGCGAATAACGGCATCTTCGTGATCGGCAACGCCCCCACGGCGCTTTTCGAGCTGATGCGGCTGATCCGGGAAGAGAGGCTGGCGCCCCGGTTGATCGTGGCGCTGCCGGTGGGCTTCGTCGGCGCCGCCGAGAGCAAGGAGGCGCTGCTGGAACTGGCCAAGGAGTATCCGAAGCTCCCTTTCATCACCAACAGCGGGCGCAAAGGGGGCTCCAACGTCGCCGCGGCGGTGATGAACGCCATCCTGATCCAGGCGGCGAACGCGTAGCCGCAAGCGCGGCCCCTTGCGGAGCCAGCCGCCGTAGGATGCGGTGAGGTACGAACCGCATCGGTTGGAATGATGCGGTTCACGATGTTCACCGCATCCTACGGATTTATGGTGTTGAATAGATCGCTTACCCTGTACCCGTTTTCGTTTTTCAATCAGTGCCCCGTCTCCCATGGAGTGGTTGTATGAACGGGAAAAAACTCAAATACGGCTACACCACCGGCTCCTGCGCGGCTGCCGCCGTCAAGGGCGCCTCCCAGATGCTGCGGGACCAGGTGCTGGTGGACGAGGTCGAACTCTATCTCCCCTGCGGTGAGACTGCCCGTTTTCGCCTGCACGGCTGCGTGCTGCACGATAACACCGCCTCCTGCTACGTCGTCAAGGATGCCGGCGACGATCCCGACGTCACCAACGGCGCCGAAATCCACGCCACGGCCAAGGTCGAATTCTTCAAAAAACACCGCATCAAGTTGTGCGGCGGGGTCGGCATCGGCCGGGTGACCAAGCCCGGGCTGGCGGTCCCGGTCGGGGAGTGGGCGATCAACCCGGTGCCGCGCAGGATGATCATGGAAGTGGTGAAGGAGGTCTTCGCCGTGCGCTGCATCCCGGCGACCTTGACCTTCACCATCAGCATCCCCAACGGCGAGGAACTGGCCAAGAAAACTCTCAACGAGCGCCTGGGCATAGTGGGCGGACTCTCGATTCTGGGTACCACCGGCATCGTCAAGCCGATCTCCACCAAGGCCTGGACCGACACGGTGGACGCCTCCATCGACGTGGCGCTCGCCTGCGGCTCCCGCGCGGTGGTGCTCTCCACCGGCAGGACCTCCGAGATGTCGGCGCAGCAGCGGCTGGCGCCCAACGGCGAACTGAGCGAAGAGGCGTTCGTGATGATGGGGGATCATTTCGGGTACTCCATCCGCAGCTGCGCCAAAAAACACGTGCCCCAGGTGGTGGTCTCCGGGCAGTTTGCCAAGCTGGTGAAGATCGCCTGCGGCCACGAGCAGACCCACGTCTCCTCTTCCGAGCTGGATTTGGCCACCATCGCGGGTTGGCTCAGGGAAATTCCCGAACTGGCGCACCTGGAGCGGCTGGCGCGCGAGGCCAATACCGCCCGGCACCTGCTGGAAGCGTCCGATTATCACCGGGGGCTGATCGAGCTGGTCTGCGACAAGGTGGCCCGGGCCTGCACCGTCTGCGCGCCCGGCCTGCCGGTCCGCATCCTCTTGGCGGGCTATCAGGGCGAGACGCTTTATTACTAAACTCATTGAGGAGTGGTTATGCCTGCACAAAAGATTTACCTGGTCGGCGCCGGAATCGAGGGGTGGGAAGGGTTCGGCAGGCAGGCGCTGGAGGCGATCGACAACGCCGAGGTGCTGATCGGACACAAGCGCCTGTTGGAGATCTTCCCGAACTTCCAGGGCGAAAAGCGCCTGCTGGAGGACCTCTCCATCATGCTCGAATACCTGAAGAGCACCGACAAGCGCACCGTGGTACTTGGTTCGGGCGATCCCAACTTCTTCGGCATCGGGCGCTTTCTGCTCAGAAACCTTCCCAAGGATCGGGTGGAGATCTACCCGAACGTGACCAGCGTCCAGTACGCCTTCGCCAGGATCAAGGAGCCTTGGGACGACGCGACCTTCGTCTCGGTGCACGGCCGCGGCATCAAGCCGGCGCTCGACCGCATCATCGCTTCCGAGAAAATCGCCATCCTCACCGACAGCGTCAACACGCCGGCGGTGATCGCCCGCGAACTGATCGCGCGCGGCGCCGAGGGGTACGAGGCCTGGCTTTGCGAGGACCTGGGGCTTCCCACCGAGAAGTTCACCAAGGCCGACGTCAGGGGGATTTCCGAGATCAGTTGCTCGCCGCTCAACATCCTGATCCTGATCAAGACCTGGGAGCCGAACCTGCAGAACTACCCGGTGATAGGGATCCGCGACGAGGAGTTCGCCACCGCCAAGAAACTGATCACCAAGGAAGAGGTCCGGGCGGTGACGCTGGGCAAGCTGCAGTTGCAGGACGATCTGGTGATGTGGGACATCGGCGCCGGCAGCGGCTCGGTCTCCATCGAGGCCGGCAACCTGATGCCCAACGGCCGGATCTTCGCCCTGGAGAAGAACCCCCAGTATCTCAGCTACCTGAAAGACAACTTCAAGAAATTCGCGGCGCGCAACGTCCTGTTGATCGAAGCCTTCGCGCCCGAGGGGCTGGAGGAGCTGCCGGACCCGGACCGGGTCTTCATCGGCGGCTCCGGCGGCATGCTGGAGGAGATCATCGAGGCGGTGGACAAACGGTTGCGGCCGGATGGGTTCATCGTCATCAACGCGGTGACCCTGGACACCCTGACCAAGTCGGTGGAATTCCTTGAGGATCACGGCTACACGGTCGAGGTCACCTGCGTCAACATCTCCAAGACCCGCACCCTCACCGAATACAAGATGTTCTCCGCTCACAACCCGGTGTACGTGATCGCCGCCTGGAAGGGGGAAGAGTAGTGGCCGTGGTCTACGCCGTAGGAGTGGGCCCGGGCGATCCGGAGCTTTTGACCAGGAAGGCGGAGCGGATACTGCGCAGCGTGGACGTGGTCTGCGCGCCGACCGGGGCGGCCGAGGCGGGAAGCTACGCGCTCTCCATCGTGGAGGAGTTCCTCGACCGCAGCCGCCAGGAGGTGCTGGTCCAGGTCTTCCCGATGCTGAAAGACCAGCAGGGGCTGGACCCTTTCTGGGAAGAGGCCGCCGACCAGGTGGCGCAGCGGATCGCGGCGGGAAAAGACGTGGCCTTCGTCACCATCGGCGATCCGTTCCTTTATTCGACCTATCTCTATATCCACCGAATCTTTCTCGCCAAATACCCCGAGATTGTAATAGAAGTGATACCGGGAGTTTCCAGCATCCTGGCCGCCTCGGCGGTGTCGGGCATTCCGCTTGGCCTGGGCGCCGAGCGGATCGCCATACTGCCGGCCGTTTACGAGCACGACGAACTGAAGAGGACCCTGGAAGAGTTCGACACCGTGGTGCTGATGAAGGTGAGCCGGGTTTTCGACCGGGTCTACGCGGTGCTGAAGGAACTCGGCCGCGAGCGGGGTGGCGTGTTCGTGCGCCGGGTCGGCTCGCCGGAGGAAGAGGTGCATTTCGAATTGGAGGCGCTCTTGGGCCAGAAGCTCGATTATCTCTCCATGCTGATCGTGAGGAAGCATCCGCTCGTTTAAATCCCCGTTCCCAAAGGTGTTTCCGTGAATTCTGAGGTTGAAGTCTATTTTGTCGGCGCCGGTCCCGGCGATGCCGAGCTTATCACCGTAAAGGGCGCGCGGCTTTTGGCCGAGGCGGACGTGGTCGTCTACGCGGGGAGTCTCGTGGACCGGGAACTGGTGCGGACCTACGCCGCGGCCGCCCGCATCTTCGATTCGGCCGGCATGAACCTGGAGGAGACCACGAGCGTCCTGGCGCAAGCGGCGCTGGCCGGGGAGAAGGCGGTGCGGCTGCACACCGGCGACCCGTCCATCTACGGCGCGATTCAGGAGCAGATGGCGGAGTTGGACCGCTTGGGGATCGGCTATCAGGTGGTGCCGGGCGTGACCAGCGCCTTCGCCGCCGCGGCCACCTTGAAGCAGGAACTGACCCTTCCCGAAGTTTCCCAGACGGTGATCATAACGCGCCTGGCCGGGAGGACGCCGGTGCCGGACCGGGAACGTCTCTCCGAGATCGCCGCCATCGGCGCGACCCTGGTCATTTACCTGTCGGTCGCCATGATCGGCAAGGTGGTGGCGGAATTGCTGCTGGGGGCGTACACGGCCGAGACGCCGGTAGCCGTGGTGGCGCGGGCTTCCTGGCCGGACGAGCAGGTGGTGGAAGGAACCCTCGCGGACATCGCGGCGAAGGTGACCGAGGCCGGCATCGGCAAACAGGCGCTGATCCTGGTGGGCGACGTGCTAGCCGCCCGCAGCGAGGGGATGCGCGCCAAGTCGCTCCTTTACGACAAGGGTTTCAGCCACGGCTGCAGGAAAGGGATCGTCACCTAAGCCATCATGCACGTCGCCATCATCGCCATAACCGCCAACGGCGCCCGCATCGGGGCCGTGCTGCAGCAGGGCATCCCGCAGGGGAGGCTGTTCGTCATCGAAAAGCATGCCGTCGGCGAGGCGCAGCCGTTTTCGCACGGCGTGCAGGCCTTGGTCGACAGGCTCTGGCCCGATTACGGCGGCTTCGTGTTCATCATGGCCGCCGGCATCGTGGTACGCACCATCGCGCCGCTGCTGCAGGCCAAGGACAGGGATCCGGCGGTGGTGGTGCTGGACGACGCCGGCCGCTTCTCCATCTCGCTTCTTTCCGGCCATATCGGCGGCGCCAACGCGCTGGCCAACCACTGCGCCGAGATGACCGGAAGCATCGCGGTCATCACCACCGCCACCGACGCCAACAACCTTCCCTCGTTCGACATGCTGGCCAAGGAGCAGGGTTGGGTGATTGACGACCTCTCCCGGGTAAAGGCGCTGAACGCCCTGCTTTTGGAGGGCAAAGAGATCGCCGTAGTCGACCGCGGCGATGCCGTTGCCAACTACTGCGCCGGCAGGGGCGTGCTCTCCTTCCATCGGGATTTCGCCCAGGCGCTGATGAGCGGCGCGAGCGGCCAGCTGGTGGTCAGCAACCGCATACTGCCGCGCCGGCACAGCTTGGAGCGCACCTTGGTGCTGCGTCCGCTCGACCTGGTGCTGGGCATCGGTTGCAACCGGGGGACCTCTGCCCAAGAGATCGAGTCGGTGGTGACCGCCAACCTGGAGAGGCTTTCGCTTTCCGTCAAGAGCGTGAAATGCATCGCCACGGCGCGGGCCAAGGACGACGAGGCCGGGTTATTGGAGTTCGCCGCCAAGTCGGGGATGGAACTGCGTTTTTTCGAGAGCGAGGAACTTAACGGCGTTCAGGTGCCGTCGCCCCCTTCGGCTCACGCCTTCGCCGCCATCGGCGCCACCGGGGTGGCCGAGCCGGCGGCGCTCTTGGCCTCCGAAGGGGGCCGGTTGCTGCTGCACAAAGTCAAGGACGGCAACGTCACTCTGGCCATAGCTGAAACCGGAGCTTGAGGTTAGCTCGGGCTTTCGGCTATAGCATTGCTATCAAAATAGAGGGTTTTTAATGTCTGAGCTTTTTGTGGTGGGAATCGGCCCTGGCGGGCTGAACCATATGACCTTCGAGGCGCGCGAGGCGATCGAGAAGGCTGACGTGGTGGTCGGCTACAAGACGTACCTGGAGTTCATCGAGCCGCTGCTGATCGGCAAGGAAGTGGTTTCCTCGGGGATGATGCGCGAGGTGGAGCGCTGTTCCGAGGCGCTCGTCATCGCCGCCTCCGGCAAGCAAGTGGCGCTGGTTTCCAGCGGCGACGCCGGCATCTACGGCATGGCCGGGCTGGCCCTGGAGTTGGCGGAGCCGCAGGCTGACGGCTTGCCCGCGCCCTACCCGAACGTGGAAATCGTCATCGTTCCGGGAGTCTCCGCGGTGCAGGCGGCGGCTTCCGTGCTGGGCGCACCTCTCATGCACGACTTCGCGGTGATCTCGCTGTCCGACTTGATGACCCCGCTCGACACCATCAGAACGAGGCTGAAGGCGGCCGCCGCCGCCGATTTCGTGGTGGCTCTCTACAACCCGCGCAGCAAGGGACGCGTCACCCAGATCGAGGAGGCCGCCGCCATTTTGATCGCCGCGCGCGGCCCCGAGGTCCCGGTAGGCATCGTCAGAAACGCCTGCCGGGATGGCGAGGAGCGCATCGTCACCACCCTGGGGGAGATGCTTACCCACCCGATCGACATGTTTTCCATCGTCATCATCGGCAACGCGGCCACGCGCCTATGCAGCGACGGACGGATCGTCACGCCGCGCGGCTACGCCAACAGAAAACGGGGTGCTGCTCGGGACGGGGAGCTTCAGCCTGCCGAGTCGGCACCCGAACCGCCGACCCCCGGAAGTCCCGTCCTCGAGATGCCGCCCTGCGCTGAGCCGATCACTGAAAGCCTCGTTTCCGGAGCCGGAGCCTTGATGTTTTGCGGCACCGGCTCGGACGTGGGCAAGTCGGTGATCGCCGCCGGATTTTGCCGGATACTGAGGCGGCGGGGGATCGCCGTCGCGCCCTTCAAGTCGCAGAACATGGCGCTCAATTCCACCGTGACCCCGGAGGGGGGCGAGATCGGCCGCGCCCAGGGCGTGCAGGCCGAAGCCTGCCGCGTGCTCCCCCACACCGACATGAATCCGATCCTCTTGAAGCCTAATTCCGATACCGGCAGCCAGGTGATCGTGCAGGGGCGGGCGGTGCGCAACATGGGGGTGAAGGAGTACAACGCCTACAAGCCGGAAGCCTTCGAAAGGGTGCGTGAAAGTTACCGGCGATTGAAGGCGCGCTTCTCCTTCATCGTCATGGAGGGGGCCGGCAGCATCGCCGAGATCAACCTGCGCGCCCACGATATTGCCAACTTGAAGGTCGCCGCCATGGCGGGAGCTCCGGCCATTTTGATCGCGGACATCGATCGCGGCGGGGTCTTCGCCCAGATCGTGGGGACGCTGGAGCTGCTGACGGCGGAGGAAAAAGCGATGATCAAGGGTGTCATCATCAACAAATTCCGCGGCGACCCTACGCTTTTGACGCCGGGCATCGAGTTTGTGGAGGAACGGACCGGCGTGCCGGTGCTGGGCGTGCTTCCCTGGTTTCGCGGGTTCTCCATCCCTGAAGAGGACAGCGTTGCCCTGCAGAAAAGAGGCAACCCAGCTGCGGACGACGGTGCGGAGAAGCTGCGCATCGGCGTCGTGCGGCTCTTCAGGATCTCCAATTACACCGATTTCGGGCCGTTGGAGGCGGAGGCGGATGTGGCCGTTTACTATCTCGATTCCCCGGCCTTGATCGACTCCATGGACCTGTTGATAATTCCCGGCACCAAGTCCACCCTTGCCGATCTCATGATTTTGCGGGAAAGCGGCCTTTTCGAAGCCATCGGCGATTTCAAGGGGCCGATCGTCGGCATCTGCGGAGGGTATCAGATGCTCGGCAGCCGGGTGCTGGATCCGCACCGCGTCGAGTCGGGCGTTGCCGAAGCGGCGGGGCTTGGGCTTTTGGACGTGGTGACCACCATGCTCGACGAGAAGCAAACCCACCAGGTCGAGGCGCAACTGCTTGCCGCCGGGCGGGAACTGTCGCCGGAGTGCGGGGGCGTCATCACCGGTTATGAGATCCATATGGGAGAGACCGTGCTCGGCCCGCAAGCCAGGCCCTTTGCCGCCATCGCTACGCGCTCCGGGAGCGCGGCCGACATCGGCGATGGAGCCGTCTCGCAGGATGGCCGGATCTTCGGCACCTATCTGCACGGCATCTTCGACAATCACGGCTTCAGGACCTCCTTTTTGAACCGCATCCGGCGCGGCAAAGGGATGCCGGAGCGGGACGAAGCGGCGCCGGTGAGCGACCCGTTCGACCTGTTGGCCTCGCACATGGAGCAGCACCTGGACATGGCGCGCATTTTCGAGATTTGCGGCGCGCCGGTGGAGGTCCAGATCCCCGTTGACCTTTGACGCGCTTGGTCGTGCAGATCCGCAAGCCTCCCCTCCCTTGATGGGAGGGGATCGGGGGGAGGGTGAACTGTCGCCATGACCGCTTCAACCCATGCAATGCAAGCCGTCGGACGTTTGAACTAACGAGAACAGAAAATGGATTTTGCCATGGCATTCGCACCTGATGGTGCCCGATGATCGCGATGGGTGGATTATCGACGCACTTCCCGCACTCGGACATTGCCATCGTCCTGGCAGCGGTCGCCCTTGACCTTGTCCTCGGCGACCCGCGCGCACTGCCGCATCCGGTAACGGCGATCGGCAAGCTGGTCTCCGCTCTCGAGTCTCCGTTGCGCCGGCTGTTCACCAACGCCCGGCTGGCGGGGGTGGCGCTCCTGCTCTGCGTGGTCGGCATTACCTATGGGGCCGCCGCGCTCCTCCTTTCGATCGCCTACGCCCTGGCGCCGGAGGCGGGTTTTGCCGTCGGGCTCTACCTCGCCTGGGTCTCGCTCGCGGCGCGCTCGCTGCACATGGAATCCGAGAAGGTGGCCAAGGCGCTGCAGCGCCGGGACCTTCCCGAGGCGCGCTTGGCGCTCTCTTACATCGTCGGCCGGGAAACGGAGCTGCTTGACGAGCCGGAGATAATCAGGGGCGCGGTGGAAACCGTGGCGGAGAACACGGGCGACGGGGTAATCGCGCCGCTGTTCTTCCTGATGCTGGGGGGGCCTGCGCTCGCCATCGCCTACAAGGCGGTCAATACGCTGGACTCGATGGTGGGCTACAAGAACGAACGCTACCTCCGCTTCGGCTGGGCCTCGGCTCGCTTCGACGACCTGGCCAATTACCTCCCTGCCCGGATCACCGGTCTGCTTATGGTGCTCGCCGCGCCGCTTTGCGCGCTCAGCGGCGCCGGCGCCTGGCGGATCATGCGACGGGATTGTCGCAACCACTCGTCGCCCAACAGCGGCTTTCCCGAGGCGGCCGCAGCCGGCGCACTCGGGGTCCGCCTGGGCGGCTCCAACCGATACTTCGGCAGGGTGGTCGACAAACCGACTATCGGGGATACTTCGGTTCCTCTGTCACTTGCGGCTTACGGCGGGGTGGTCAGGCTTATGTACTGCTCCGAAGCGCTGCTGCTCGTAGCCTGGCTCGCCTGCCGATTCCTCCCCAACCACTGAAGTTCAAGCAGCAAAGGGTATCTCATGTCAACCTCCCACGAACATGGCGGCGATGTCTTCGCCGTAGCCAGATCACTCGGTGTCGCACCGGAGAGCATGGTCGATTTCTCGGCCAGCATAAATCCCCTGGGCATGGCTCCGGCAGTGCGCGCCGCGCTGGCCGGCTGCGTGGACCGTCTGCTGCACTACCCGGATAAAAGCGCCGCCGAACTCAAGGAAGGCCTCGCCGCCTACCACGGCATCGGCACTGCGGAACTCGCTGTCGCCAACGGATCGACTGAACTGATCCACCTTTTGCCGCGGGTGGTCGGTGGGAAGCGAGGTCTCATCGTCGCCCCCGCCTTTGCCGAATATGCCTCGGCGCTGGAGAGATCCGGCTGGCAGATCGACTACTTCACCCTGAAAAGCGAGGAGCGTTTCGCCTTATCCCTGAAGGCCTTGCGGGAAAAACTTGCCGATGGCTACGACCTCCTTTTTATCTGCAATCCCGGCAACCCTACCGGCAGTTTGCTGCCGAAAAGCGATATCGAAGGGATCATCGAGCTCTGCGAGGAAAGCGGCACCTTTCTGGTCTTGGACGAGGCCTTCATCGATTTTTGCGAAGCGGAATCCGCCAAGGATCTGATCCGCAGATGCCCGCGCTGCGTGGCGCTGCGCTCCATGACCAAGTTTTTCGCCATACCTGGCCTGCGCCTGGGCTATGCCATCGGGATGCCTGAAACCATCGCCGCCATCGCCGCCCTGCAGGATCCCTGGAGCGTCAACACCGCAGCCCAAGTGGCCGGTATCGCCTCCCTGAGCGATGCGGATTATTGCCGGCAGACCAGGGAATACGTGCATGAAGAGCGCGAACATCTGGCGACGGCGCTGGCCGACTGCTTGGCGTTGAGAGTTTTCCCGTCGCAGGCGAATTACCTGCTGATCGAGATCTGCCACGGACCAAACGCCGCCGAACTGCGCTCAAAGCTCATGGCAAAAGGCATCCTGATCCGCAACTGCTGCAACTTCAAGGGGCTGGACGACCGTTTCTTCAGGGTGGCCGTCAAAGGGAGAGCGGAAAACGAGATGCTGGTGGAGCAGCTGCGCAGCATCTGTAGGTAAATCAACGGAAGTGCCTCCACCGGCCGAGGGGGAACTTTTCCGCTCTGCGCCCTCGTGTCCTTGCCCTCTGTCCCCTCCGAACTCATGCTTTTGCTCCCTTCCCGCAATAATTCCGCTTGACTTTGCGGCCACTGCCGCTATTCTAAACCGAATTCATTTCCATTTAGGGGCAGGTATGGACCAGAGCCACGCCTTGGCGCTGAAAGATGCCAAGATGAAAGCGACGCCCAAGCGACTGGCGATCCTCGACATGCTCGACGGCGAGAGCGCCTACGCCAGCCCGGAAGAGATCTGGAAGCGGCTGCGGGACCGGTTCGACAGTCTGGGACTCCCCACTGTTTATCGAAACCTGGAGGAACTGGCGGAAAGCGGCGTGATCTCCAAGGTGATCCATCCCAATCGGCAGCTTTACTACTACTTCTGCCGCAACCGAGAACATCATCACCACTTCGTCTGCCTCTCCTGCCGGAAGGTGGAGGACGTGCCTTCCTGCGGCATCGAAGCGCTGGAGCGCGAGGTGACTCAGAAAAACGGAGGCAAGGTGCTCTCTCATATCCTGCAGTTGAACGGCCTTTGCGGCGGCTGTGCTAAAAACGGAGGCGCGCCATGAAGTGGCTTACCGCAGCGCTGCTGGCGCTGGTCCTGATCGCCCCCGGCTGCCGCAAGCATGAACAGCCAAACGGCAAACTCCAGGTGGTGACGACGCTCTTTCCCTTGTACGACTTCGCCAGGAGAATCGGCGGCGACCATGTGCAGGTGAGCCTGTTGCTCCCTCCAGGGGTCGAGCCGCACAGCTTCGAGCCGCGCCCCGAGGACATGGTCAGGGTCAACCACGCCGATCTTTTCATCTACACCAACCCGGTCATGGAACCATGGGCGGCCAGGATCGTGGCCGGCGTAGACAAGGGAAAGGTGAGCATCATCGAGGGCGGGAAAGGCATTCCGCTGCTGCCTGCGCCGCGGATCGACGAGCATGCGCCGGCGCATCCCGGCGAACAGGCGGAAGAACATGAGCATGGGCACGCTGACGAGCACGAACAGGCCAACCAGCACGAGCATGCCCACGAGCACGGCGGCCTGGATCCTCATGTCTGGCTGGATTTTAACAACGCCCGCCTGATCGCCGGCAACATCCTGGCCGCACTGGTGGCTCGGGACCCGTCGCACAAAGAGTCGTACCGGCAAAACGCCGCGGGGCTGGACAAGGAGTTGGCCGCGCTGGATCGGCGCTTCCAGGAGACCCTGGCGGCCTGCCCGAAAAAGGTCTTTCTGCATGGCGGGCACTATGCCTTCGGCTACCTCGCCAGGCGCTACGGTCTGCGGTATATCTCCGCCTCCGCCGTGAACGCGGATGCGGAGCCCACTCCGGCAAAGCTTGCCGAACTGGTAAAAATCATGCGCCGCGAGCATCTGAGCTACGTCTATACCGAAGAGCTGCTGAATCCGCGAGTGGCCGAGACCATCGCCCGGGAGACCGGCGCCAAGGTGCTCATGCTGCGCGCGGCCCATAACCTGACCAGGGATGAGTTCCAGCGCGGGGTGACCTTCATGTCGCTCATGGAAGAAGATCTGCAGAATTTGAAAACGGGGTTGCAATGAGCCGGCCGGTGCTGGAAATAAAAAACCTCTGCGCCGGCTATCACGGCAGCGAGGCGCTTAAGGACGTCTCTTTCAGCGTCAACCCCGGCGACTACATCGGCATCTGCGGGCCGAACGGCTCCGGCAAGAGCACCTTGATCAAGGTGATCCTGGGATTGCTCGCTCCAAGCTGCGGAGAGATCTCGCTGCTAGGGACGCCGCAATCGGACTTCACCGACTGGCGGCGCATCGGCTATCTGCCGCAAGGCCTGCAGTACTTCAATCCCAATTTCCCGGCGACGGTGAATGAGGTGGTCCGCTTGGGTCGGCTGGCCGGCAAGGGTTTCCCGAAGCGCTTTAATCGGGATGACGCGCTGGCCGTGGAACGGACCATGGAGTGGATGGGGATCTCGCATATCAAAGGGTGCATGATCGGCGAGCTTTCCGGGGGGCTGAGGCAGCGGGTGCTCCTTGCCAGGGCGCTCGTCAACGACCCGCTGTTGCTGGTGCTCGACGAGCCGACCACGGCCCTCGACCCGGAGACCAGGGAAAGTTTCTACGAGTTGATCTTCCAAATGAATCGGGAGAAAAAGGCGACGGTGCTGCTCGTGACTCACGACACGGCCACCATCGGCAAATACGCCTCGCACCTGTTGTATCTGGACAAGCAGATCGTCTTCTACGGCAGCTTCGACGACTTCTGCAGTTCCGAGGAGATGACCGGGTTCTTCGGCGCGCACGGCCAGCATTTGGTCTGCCACCGGCATTAATCCCGGGCCGGTTTAGTTGTCTGGCGGGAAGAGGGGTTCCATGGATTTGACGGAGATGCTCAGTTACGGTTAAATAGTCTATTTATGCAAGGTTTATTCTCTCAACATGCGGTAATTATTACATAAAAATAGATTTAAAACTACATAAGTTGTTTAAAATCAATTACTTTGGTAAAAGTAAATATCTTTAGTGATTATAGTAAGATATGGCATTCACTGTACGATAGATAAAGATGGCGTTGTTACCTAGATTGTTACTTGTGAGACTTGAAAAGCTCCTGATTTCTCAGGGCAAACGCCGTGGAGCTACCGGCTGGCAACCCTATTCTTTCCCCTTTGCCGCCGGGGCCTGCGCTTTGTCATAAGACCTGTAGGCCCCCAGGCCGAGGATGCCGACGAGAACCTGCATGGTGATGGTGGTGTCGAGGATCGGGAAGGTCCCGGCGTAGCCGTACACTTTGGCGATCCAACTGGCGAGAGGCTGAAGGATGGCGGCGTAGGCGAACGAGCAACCGCACACCCAGCCGATAAAAGGTCGCCACCCGGATACGAATAGGTGTTCCGACTTGGCCTCCTCCGCGTTGATGCTCGACTGCGCGGCCATGGCGCTGTTCTCCAGCTCCATCAACTTCTGCGTTATTTCCGCCTGCTTCTCTGCCGGCAGGTCCCCCGTGATCGCTTCCCGAATGTCCTTGGCAAGCTGGCCGACGCCGCCCAGTAGCCCGCCGACTGCCCCGCTGGAAATGTCCGATAGGACGCTCATGTTATGCCACCTCCATTTTGCCCGCATAGTAGAGGGCCTGAGTTGTCTTCCAATTCGGGTCCTCAAAATGATCCGGGTCGTAGATCGACTCGAAGTAGAACCCCGGCACCAAGCAAAGAGTCTTCTTGGCGAGGTCGGCGGCCTGCTGCCACAAGGATTTGGGAGCATCCCACCAGAGTTCTCCGTCTTTAATCGGACACAGATCGGCGGCCAAGCCGAAGTTGTGGGCAGACTGGCCGCCCTTCGCCTTGGTGCATACCTTGCCGGGAGCCGTGCGGCCCTGAGCGTACAAGGCATTCTGCTCCGCGATGGACCTCCGGCCTTGGCAAACGAGCCACTCGTAGCCGGTCGCTTCCAAGAGGGCCAGCTTGAAGGCCTGTATATGCGGGGCGAAGGTTGCGTTGAGGGTCAATATCGTGCGTTCGTCTGTCATTTCCGTCTCCTTATGTGAACGAAATTTTCAATGCCAGCGGGTCGCTGGCGGTGACTCTGAGGTCCAGAGGATCGCTGGTGATCTTGAGGGCCAAGGGGTCGTTGGCGATGATCTTGAGGGCCAGCGGATCGCTGGCTAGGATGGACAGGGCGAGAGGGTCGCTGACTGTCACGATCAGCGGGATTACTACGTCGCCGCCCCCATGGGCAACTTGGGTCAAGACATCGAGTACCGCTGATAGCTGCCCCTGAATGGCGACGGCACCATGGGAGCTGGCCTCGATACCTGTGAGGGTCACAGCTTGGATCGCACAGATGGCGACTACGCCTGCACTCGTCCTGCTCAGATCGGCAAGCTGGCAATGGCTCGTACCTATCGCCGGGGTGAATCCCGCCGTCCCTGCTGCAACCTGAGTGAGCAGATCGAGGACGGCAGACTGGCCCCCTATGATTGCTATCGCGCCGGTCTGGTTGGGGGATAGCCCCCCAAGCGTTTGGGCCGATTGGCCTACGATCAGGACGATGCCTTGCGCTGCCCCCGTCAGGACTCCGAGGGTCTGAGCGGATTGGCCGGTGACAAGGCCGTCACCGATAGCCCCCGTTGCGCTTTGGAGCAGGCCCCCAAGGGTCTGAGCGGAAGCGCCCGAGACGAGCACCCCGCCTTGCTCCGTGGCCGACAATCCGGCAAGGGTTTGTGCGGCACTCCCCGCAATTCCTACCGCTGCGGTTGACAAGGCGGTCAGCGTCCCGAGGGTCTGAGCAGACGACCCGGTGATTACGCCAGCCCATGCAACGGTGCCGGTAGCCAGCGACAGCAAGGCATCGAGGACCGCCGACTGTTGGCCGGAGATCAGGACGGTGCCGGTAGCGGTCTGGACTAGGGCGCTGAAGGTCGCCGCTTGCGCGCCGGAGATTACCGGAAGGACGAACCCCGCCTGCGATGCTGTCAGGGTATCGAGAGTTGCCGCCTGCGCGCCATGGGTAAGCACAGCGCCAGCAGATGTTCTTGTCAGTCCATCAAGGGTTGCCGCCTGCGCCCCGGAGATCACAGGTAGGACGAATCCCGCCTGTGTCGCGGTCATGGCGTCGAGGGTTGCCGAGGCTGAACCTGTTATCCGCACGCCCCCCGCCGCCGTTTGGGTGACGGTCGCCAAGGTCGCCGCATGAGCGCCGGAATCCAGCACCCCGCCTGCCGCAGACTGCGTGACCGTCGCCAGAGTCGCCGCATGAGCGCCGTGGGTCAGGTTCGTGCCTGCTTGAGACGCGGTAACGGTGGCAAGGGTTGCCGACTGACTGCCCGTTATGGCAGCGGCACCCCCGGTAGCGTACAGTTGGATCGTCCCTTGTTCGGGAGAGTCCTTCAAGGACCACGACGCCCCATCTGACGATACGTAACATTTTTCGGTGCCACCTATAAGCATCGACCATGCTGGGTAGTTGCCGCTGGGTGTTGCCAACGAGAGGACCACCCAATAGCGCGTACCGCTGGTGAGCGCCACCCCGGAGAACTGGAAGGGATACATGACGCTCGATTCGGTTAAGGTATCTGAATGGGTGTTGGTCGAGGTGCCGAGGAGGGAGCCGGGGGAAAAGCTCGCATCGGAGTACAGGTAGCAGGTAAGAGGACTCGTCAATGGAGTCCCCGCGCTGATTAGCAAGCCTACCCCTATTTGGCTTACCGTATACGAACTGTCGGCAACGAAGGAATATGCCAGCCACTTCGCCGCCGATCCCCACCCGAACGAGTTTAAATTGTCGGGTGTTCCTCCGAGATTCTGCTTTAAGGTGTAGCCGCTTGCCACCGTACCCGCCGCTGACTGTGCCAGCCCTGCGAGGGTTACTGCCTGCTCTCCTATCCTCTCAACAATGCCGCCGCTGATGCTGTTGACGGAATCGGATGTTCCGTATATCACCATGCCGATGTAGCCGGGAGCGGGTATGCTGGTGTCGGTGGCGGTATGCGCGTCATGCACGCCGTCGAAGATAGCAATCAAGGTGTTGCCTACGACAGCGAATAGTACCGCCATGCCTGTCGTTATGGTTTTCGTCTGGAATGTGTCAAGCGTTATGGAGCCGTTCAGGAACTTCCCGAATTGCCATCCGGTCGGGGTAATAGACATCATATACGCGGTAGTGGCGGCCCTTGACTGGACCCTTAGAGCGATGTCTATTTCACCTGTAAGATTGCCAACGACTATTTGGGCGTACTGATCGGGGACGAGAAGGGTATCCCAGCGGGCGAAGCTGTACCCGGTGGCGTTGGTGCCTCGGGCCTGATCGCTCAAAAGCTGTATGGCGGAATAGGGCGTTTTAGTTGCCCATGGGCTGCCGATGGGGTTGGCGTTCGCCCGATAGAAGTTGTCATCGAGAGATGCGACTACCCCCGCGTCACTACCCCCCGCCCAGTAGTTCATCCGGTCGGTGCCGTCATACATGAACATGCCGACTCGACCGGATGTTAGGGCGTTAGCGTCCTGATCGTCATAGTCAAATACCAGCGCACCGTTGATATAGGCTCTTACATGCGAGCCTATGCACTCTAGGCGGTAGACATTTGAGGATGCCCAAGGGCAATAAATGGAAGTGCTTATCTTTGTGAAAACACCGTTGACTACTCGGTGTACTTCCGGGTAAGTGGTATAAACATCGAAGAAGTAGCAATACAAAGCATCGGTAGACATACGGGCGCACGGCCCGGAATCATGCAAAGCCGAGAACGTACATTCCACCCATTGATCGTCGTAGAAGGTATCGGCGTTCCAGTAAGCTATGTTCAGGTTACTGCTGGAAGTCGCCGCGCACTCGTTGCCGATAGTCTTTAACGGATAGCAACCGGGTACAGTCGTCCAGTTACCGCCCGCAGGGTTGGCGTCTGCCCTGTGAAAGGTATCCAGTATTGCTGAACTACTTGCGAGATTGCCCGCCTTCCAGTAATTCATCCTGTCTACGTCATAATACATCCTGACGCCGACTCTCCCGGCAGTACAGGAGCTATCAACTATGTCATGCTGCAAAACCCCGTCGATGTAGGTTCTTATGCTGGTGCCGAAACATTCTAGGCGATAGAGCTTGCCGGCGCTCCAAGTGTCTGAAATGGACCCACCGATGTTGTTGTAAGTGCCGCCCCCATCTCTGAAGAATAAAGCTATGTGATCTGCGTAGACTCCCAGCCAGTAAAAGGTTCCAGCTACAGTGTCCATCCTGCAACAAACGCCAGAATCGGTCAGATTCGAGAACGTACATTCCGCAAACTGGTTGGCGTTAAAGGAATTGGCGTTCCAATAGACGGTGTTGGACGTTGAATCGGCAGTGCCCGCAAGGTTGTTGTCGATGATCTGGCAAGGGCTTAGGCCGAAGAAAGTCGTCCAGTTCCCCGCAATGGGGTTGACGTTTGCTCGGGCGAAACTGTCGGTTACTGTACTGGCGGGAGGGGCAACGACCGTCCCTGCCGCTGATTGCGTAAGCGTAGCAAGGGTCGCCGCCTGAGCGCCCTTCCTCGGGATTACCCCGGCATAGACGCTGTCGATGGAATCAGAAGTGCCGTTGGTAAGAAGCCCCACAAAGCCAGCGACAGTTATTGTGGAGTCGCTTACTATGTATGAGTCAACTACCCCGTCGAACAAAGCTATCAAACTGGTGCCCAATACGGCAAATTGCACTGTCAGCCCAGCGGAGATCGTCTTTGATTGCCCTGCGCCTATGAACGTAGGACCGGCACCATTCACATACTTGTAGAAACCCCAGCTTGTCGGGGTGAGATACAGCGCATATTCCGTATTGGTCAGAGGGTCTACCCTCAATAATATGTCAATCTCGGAGCCTATAGAGCCTACGACGATTTGGGCGTACTGGTCTGGGAACAGATACGCGGCATTGTAGTAGGCGAAGTTGTACCCGGACGTTGCACCGACAGCCTTGTTACTGGCAATCTTGAGGTCGCCATAACCAGCGACGGTCGCCCAGCTCCCCCCTATCGGGTTC
Source organism: uncultured Geobacter sp. (assembly GCA_903925075.1). GTDB lineage: Bacteria > Desulfobacterota > Desulfuromonadia > Geobacterales > Geobacteraceae > Geomonas. The sequence goes on along the minus strand of CAIYDQ010000063.1, from coordinate 33,904 downwards.
ACGTCGCCCCTGTTGAAACTATCGTCAACGATGGCGACTAGCGGGACAAGGGCCACCGTCCCTGCCGCCGATTGCGTCACGGTCGCAAGGGTGTTGCTGTACGAACCTGTGATTACGACGCTGGGGTTGAGGGCCAGCAGGATACCGGCATTTGCTTGGTCCGCAGATGGCGTGGCGGTGCTTGCTCCGGTCGATCCGGCTGTTGCCTGAATGCCCTCGGCTATCGCAATGGAGAGGTAGGTGGAGTTCGCACCATCGTAGAACTCCGTGATGGACGGCGAAGTTGCGACACTCTCGGCGGACCAAGTGGCGCCACTTGCTAAAGCGGCATAGGCCGCTACGATCATGCACCCGTTGACTGTGGGAGTGATTAAATCTGTGCCGAAAGTGCCAGCGGCATTCAATCTGGCGCTTACAGCAACATTCAGAGGTGTGCCCGTGTGGACGTTGTAATACCCGACGATCAGGCCCTCGGAGCGGGTAGTCAGTGAAGACCATGTCCAAGACGTTCCGGTCAGTCCGTTTAGACCTTTGATTGCCGTGAATACTTGGAACCGCCCACCTGTCCCGGCGACTCCCCCCTGTCTTGTCCAACCTGTCGGGGCGGTGGTCGTCCCACTTGTAGCGCGATCCGAAATGAAGGCAACGAGACAGTCATACGTGGCGGTGCCTGTAGGCTGACTCAGGGCAACCGAGGTGGTGCCGTTGACCTTCGTTCCGGTCGCTCTATAAGTGGGAGTTGCCATTAGGCGTTGCCATCGGTTTTCGTAAAGCTAGTGACAGTCACGGTTTGGCCGGTGGCGATGCTTACGTTGTCGAGGGTCAGGTCGCCGCCGCCGCCAGTTGCCGTAACGGTTCCCTGTTCGTGACAGGTGGTTTTCGCGTTGTCCACGATGCGGTAATGCGCGGCGGTGTTCGTCGCTACGGCAGCGACGGTCCACGAACCCGCCAATGCTTTGCTGCCGCCAGATGCAGCACCCATCCAGTCGGACGGCAGCGGCAGTTCCGCCAGTAGGGTGCCGCTGGCTGCGGTGGCACAGGTGGCGGGCTGCGCTCCGGTGCGGATTTGGAGGAACGGGGAGGTGCCTACCACCGTTTCGATGGAGTCGAGGCGGGCGTTTCTTGCTGCTACGGAAAGTTGGATTGCCATGATGGTCTCCTTTAAGGCTTGGTTTGTTCGGCAGAGATGGATGCCCGCCCCTGCGCGATACGGTAAACGACGCCGAGAGGGGATTCTGCCTCGACATCAAACTTGTGGCTGAAGCTGGTAGATGGCGGCAGCGCGGCGGTCTGCGTAGCTGATAGGGAGACCAGAATCGTGCGCGGCCCGGTGACGACTACTGTGAAAGAGACCGCCAGTACCCCGGCGTTGGTCCTGAGCATCGACCTGACGAGGAAGTTGGCAAGGCCGACTATGTCCTTGCCCTTATCAGTGACCTTGAATTCCCGCTGAAAAGTAGCTCCCTGCTCAATCGTTACGTCGCATATCAATGCTGGCATGTACGCATTCTCCTATCTCGTCGCTACACCTGTGACACGGTGTTGGACCGCTTCAAGGGCGGTAATTCGGTTGTCCATACTGATAAGGTAGCTGCCGATAGCGAAGGCAAGAGGTACGATCAGGACAACCGTGGCGCCTAAAAAACCTACTCCCCACTTTCCCAGCAAAATAAGCCACCTAAGATCGCCCGCCAATTTCGTCACAGCGACCGTCATAGCGGACATCGACGCGAATAATTCATCATGGGCCATGCAGGTTTTATCCATAGAGCGCCCCCGTAATCAATCAATTTGGTTGTGATATTTGGCGAGAGTAAAGGGGGGCACCTCGCCCCCCCTGGTTCTTCAGCACTGTTTCTTGCCGCCGGGCATTTTACCCATACCGGGCATCATCTTCGGCCCCTGCTTCGGCGCTGTTGGTGCGGCTTTAGGCGGGTTTTTGGTAGATTGCGGGAATCCTTTGGACATGGCATCCTCCTTATGAGATATACAGGCTTTTATACACTTTTTACTTGACTCGGTAAATGGTAATCACCCTTATTGGTTGTTTTGGCCCTTACGTTTCTGCTCGGCATCGACTATCGCCCGCTTCTCGCCCTTGGTCTTCGACCGGATCAAAGCATCCAGAAGGTAGTCGCCTTCCTTGACGAATACCTTGTGCCGCACGGCGTTCTTGCCGGCATCCTTTTTCCGTCCCCACCCCTGCCGGTCTTCGGCGGTCAATTCTTCCTTGTTGACGATCTTATCCGCCGTCCGCCGGGCGGCGAGGCGTTCGCGGGCGTCCTTCTGTTGGGCGCCCTGTATCCCTTCGTCGTAAACTTCCCGCAGGCCGGCGTCGGATTTCTTCAGGAAGGTGCCAAGCATGTTGCCAGGGAAGGTGTTGAGCGCCTTTTCCAGGGCATCCTGGTCGCGCTGGGCCGCGCTGCGGTCGAACTTGTGAAGGGTTTGCAGGCCGGACTGGTTCCAGGTTTCTTCCGCGAGCGCCTTGGCCGCATCCTTCCCGCCGGCTTTCATCTCGTCGTCGGACAGGGTGTTGCGCTGGTAGAAGGAATCATAGGTGTTCTCATTCTTGAGATAGTACCTTCCCAGCATGTACGGGATGGTGAGAAAGTTCGATAGCTGGTATGGGTTGGTGCTATCCAGGGCATCCGTCACGCCACCCTTGCCGGTCAGGTTGGCATCCATGAGCGCCGTTGCCATTTGGCCGAAGAACTGGCCGGTGTAGTCTTCGGGAATCCGCCAGTACACGGCCTTGCCGTTTTTATCCATGTAGAGCGGGAGGATCGTGTAGTTGGTCTTGTCGGCGTTCGGTATCCTATCGACAATCTTCTTGAAATGGTCCCGCTGCGAAGCGGTGTAGCCCAACAGTCCAAGTGCGGCAAGTTTCAGCATTGCCCGGTTCAGCAGGTTGCCGACAAGCGTTTTCCAGGTGAACATGCCCGGCCCGGCCTTGGCCGATCTGTACCCCGCCTGGATGCCGCGAATGTTGACGGTGCTGAACAGGAACAGGTTGTTGGTGACAATGGCCCAGGTGCCTTTCTTCTTCCAGTTGGGCGTGCCGATCATTTCCCGCGTTCTCATCGCCAGATCGTCGTCGGAAAGCCCCGCCTTGCCCCGCATGTGCTTGTAGCCAGCCACCTTGCCCAAAAGCTCAGTGGTGTTGCCCGTCCGGTCCAGGTAGTCCCATATCCTCTTGAGCCTGTTGGCTGCGCCCGCCGCGTCCTTGTTGGCGTCGGGGTCCAGGACGAAGCTATCGGCTATCCTTTTTAGCTCGTCCATCGCGTCCATGTCTTTCACCGACCAGATCCTATTCGCCGGCAGAACCTTGTTTTTTAGCATTTCCTTGATGAGCGGCGAAGCCTTGCCGTTCATCGCATATTCCCTGACTTCGGGAAATACTTCTGCGTAGGTTTTCAGCAAGGGTGCCAGATCGGAAAAACCCAATTCCTGGTTGTGCTTCCAGGTCTGCAAAAAGTCGCGGATCGGGTTTCTGATCTGGAAAACAGGGTTGTGAGTGACAAGGATCGACCGAAACGGCTGCGCCACCGCAGACGCGAACTTGGCAAGGTTGCTGGCAACGACCGGATCGAACTGGAACAGCCGGGCGATTTCCTTGTCCACGTAGAAATGATGCACCTTACCCTTGATCGCTACCGAGAGAATGTCCTGGTACTTTCTGAGCGGGCTTTGCTGCCGAGCCGCCCCCGGCTCAACCGGCACCATCTTTTTGCTGTCTGCCGAATAGCGCATTTCAGCGGGTTCGATTTCGTCGGCATCGTAAAGCGTTTGCATCAGCGAAAGCTTGGCGTTGTTCACCGCAATAGCCCTTCTTAGCGACAGGTCTTGAATGACCGTGGCGACAAACGGGTTTTCGATATCCTCAAAGCTACCTATCCGCTCGTATACCTTGAAGCGGCCCATGGCGCTGTTGCCGAAGTTCTTTTCCAGGTAGTTCACCACGTTGTTCCGGGAATAGGACGAATTTTCCCTGAAGTCTTTAAGCTGGTCGGGCTTTAAAAAGTGCTCGATCCCCGGCGTTGACAAGATCTGGTCCCGGCGCCACACTCGGAAAAACCGCTCGCGGTACTTTTCGGCGGCGTCAAATTTGCCGCCTTTCCACTCGTCGCGCAGTTTGGCAAGGGCTATCTGTGCCGTCTCATAGGTATGTCCCTTGAAGGACGCTTTACCGCCCTCTTCGCCCAAGATCCGGTCGAAGCTCATGTATAGGCCCAAGTCTTCCACGGATACGCCGGCAGCAGCCGCCGGGTTTATGATGTCGTCGTACAGGTCGTGCATAAGGCCTTTAGTTTCCGAAGGGAGGTAAGCCATATCTTCAATGAGTTTCCGTGTTCTTCGGGCCTCTGCTATCCTGGTCTGTGCGGCTTCTTTTTCTTGCGGCGTCGTCGCTACCTTGTCCGCCGCCTTGCCCCTCTTTTCTACTTCCAATGCTATTTTCTCTGCCGCCCATGCTTCGTTTTCCAAACGGGTTCTGAGCGTGTCGATGATGCTGCGCGTCGGTTCGGGAATCTTCGCAATCCTGTTGCGCTCGTCCTGCGCCCTCTGGAACATCTCGCGGGTGTCGTCCACGTACCCCTTCGCCATATCCTTGAAGTCGCCGTTAAGGGTGGCCTGGATGTCGTTGTACGCCGCTTCAAATTCAGGCTTACGTTCCATGTAGGAGAAAAACGCCTTGGTAAAGGAAGGTGCCTTCCGGTTCAGGAATCCGGGCGAGTTCAGTAGGGCGCTGATCGCGTCGGCGTACAGTTCCGTGTTCTTGTTCCGATAGCGCATGTAGACCGGCGGCGGGTTCGGCGGCAGCGGGCGCCACTCGTAGGACAGGTCTTTCAGTTCCTTCAGGATTACCTCTTTCTCGTACAGGCCGCGTTTCTCTATCTCTTCCTTCAGCAGTTTCTCAAACCGGGCCGCGATGTCGGCGGCTGTTGCCTTCTTCGCGGGATACACAACCGTGCGCTTCTCAGTGACGGTCCTGGTCCCTATCTGTTTCCCGGTGCCGCCCAGGTGCGCCAGTTCGGGCGCCACCATCCCCTTCATCGCCTGGATCATGATCGCCTTCTTCTGCGCGGATGTCATGCCGGCGACGAACTTGTAAAGTTCCGGGTAGACCTCGCGGGCGTCGGCCACGGAATTCCAGATCGACAGGACCATTTCCGGGGTCAGGCCGGTCTGCTCAAAGATCGGTTCTTCCCTGGTGATCTCTTCGATGATGGTCTTGGCGCCCTTTTCCTCTTCGGCCCGAACCTGCTTCAACGCTTCCTTGTGTAACCGGTCGCGGTCGGCATCCGTAATCACGCGGTTAGGTGAGCCGGGGTACTCTTCCAACATGGATTTGGTGTAGTTGTGAAGGGTGGCGATATGGCCCAGGATGTTCCCCCTTGCCATGTCCCGGTCGGGCGAGTAATCGGCAAGGTGGCCGACTTCGTGCGCGACGGTCTTTTCCATCTGGCCGGGCGTCTGCATCAGATCGGCGCGCACCTGGATATAGCCGCCGTCCTTGGCGAAAAACACGCCCCGGATGTTCAGGTTCTTGCGTATCGCCCTGACGATCTTCGGGTTGCCGCCCATGATCGCCTTGGCGAGCTTGATGATTTCGGGCAGGCGCATGACCTTCAGGGATTGCGCCCCTTCCGCCGTTTCGCCAGGGACGTTCCCCATCGGCTCGCGGGTGCCGGTGCCGGGCCGGGGCGCATCTTCGCCAGGGGTATCGGCAAAAGGGGTGGCACTGTAGAAATCGGACCCGGCAAGCTTCTCGCTCGGAAGGATGTAGACCTGATCGGACTTGCCTTCCAGGTATCCCGGCGACAAGGTGATCCGATCCCCTTCCTTCCATACGGATTCGCCCTGGTCTATCGCTTTGGTCAATACCGCTTCCGGCCCCTTGCCGGTCATTTCAAAGCCGAAGGCGTCGGGCTTGAGGGAAAGGTGGAAAGGCCCATTGTTGTACTCAAGGCGATAGGTGGGGACACCCTGCTTGTCGGTCGTCTTCGTTACGGTGAATACGGGGTTTTCAGCGAAGTCCTTGTCTACTTTGGCAAGTCCTTTCATCATCTGACGGGCTTCCTTGTAAACCGCCGGCTCGTTCCTGGTCTGCCCCTGGAACAGTTCGGCGCCGGCGGCGTCGGCCTTTTCTGTAACGGCTTCGGGCGTATCGTTGAACCAGAAAACGTGCTTTGCCTCGCCGCTCTTGGCATCGGCCAAATCCGTCGCTTCTTCCCGCAATGCCGTCGCCCGCCTATAGGCGCCGGCCATGGCGCTGTTCAGTTCTTTGGTACGCAACGCCTTAGTCTCCGGCGTGTCGGCGGTCAGCTCGCGCAGTTCCAGTTCTTCAGAGGTGAATCCGTTGGCCGACCATTCCTTTGCCTGTTTTTCAGACGCCGCCGCCTGCGCAAGTTTTTCGGTCGCCTTGGCCTCATTCGAGGTTTGTTCCTCTTCAGTCAGCGGCTGCGCTTTGACGGTAATTGTGACCTTATCCTTGCCGACCGTAATCTTGGAACCCGCCGGTATCGCGGCCATAGAAGCATCGACCTTGGACTTGTCAGCAACATCCTTGTAGAGCACCTTATTGCCGTCGCCAGCGCGCCCCGGAGCGTAGGCAAGGTTCCCGTCCTTGTATGCCTGGGTGATGTCTGCAACGGTCTTGATGTCCCCTTTGGTCAACAGCGGACGCTTTGCGGCCAGGGTGTAGTCGCCCGGTTCTCTCGGCTCGGTGTCGGGTATATCAGGCGTATCAGGCGTAGCGGGCGGGTTGGCAGTCGCGCTAGACGCCTTTTCGCCTTCCTGGTAAAGCGCATCCCTGCGGCGGACGAATTCGGCGTGGTCGATCTCCCCGGAGTTCAGCTTGCTAATCAGGGAAGATACCTCGTTGCCGCGCTGAAATTCCGGGGTGCCGCTCAACTTGTCCAGGGCGCCCTTGGCTTCGGTACGGAAACCATCGTCAATCATTTCTTCAAGGGCTTGCTCGCGGGTGTCCCTGGTGGCATGGGAAGAAAAGCCGTCCTTGTCGAAATACTGGACCCTGAATTTTTCCTCCTCTGTGGCGTCGGGCGTAACGTAGGCGTAGCGGTCGCCCGCATCGTTGGTATACTCGACGCCTTCGGGCTGGCCCTTGTGTGTGGTCATGATGTCGTTGTACGCCTTGGCCTTGGGGTAGGCGAAGCTGAACAGGTCGGTATAGAAGGGGTCGGCGGACTTCTCGCCGTACTCAATCATGCTTTCGTGATCGTCGGTCTTGTACTTAAAGTTGCGAGCATCGGCAAGTTGGGCGCTTACCTCGGCGGGCACCGGAGGTGCGGGGGATATTTCGGAAGGCACCGACGCAATCTCTGAAACAGGTGCCGTGGATATACCTCCCAAATCGCCCCCACTTTCGGCGATATTGGGAGCGATGTTGTGGGGCGCCACGAACGACTCAGGAAGCGGCGGCACGCCGCCCAGGATAAACACCGGCGGCTGAGGCGGCATCCCCGGCGGCGCAGGTTCCGCCGGCAGGCTTGTAACGTTGCCCTGTGGCTGGACTTCGGGCACAAGGGCAGGCTCACCTATAGGGGCGACTGGCTGCGGCGGCGCCCCGGTGGCGGGTGCCGGTTGGTCGCCAGGGGTTTGCGTGTCTCTTCTGCCATACTCGGTGTCCATCCGATCTTCGGCCATCGCGGACCGGGCGACAGGATTGAACCGGGCGGTTTCCCCTTGCGTGGCGTCTTCATACCACTGCTTACCGGCCATAACCTTGACGGCCTGCTCGTCGGAAAGGCCGGACGCCTTCAGGCCGTCGAAGTCGCGGACGATCATGCCCCGCGCCTCGTTGGTGTTGTATTCCTTGCGGGTGTTCCACCATGCGCCGGCGTCCTTCAGTGCGCCCGGCAGTTCGGCGATGCCCTGGACCGTACCCGCCAAGGCGGCGCCACCTATCGCGCCCGGAATTGCGTCTTCGCCGGTGTTCTGTGCGTAGGCACCACCTATCGCGCCGCCGGTCGCCGCCTGATTGATGATTCTGCCGGCCCGCACCGCGTTTGATATGCCGGTGATAGCGGGCATGGCTTTAGATACGGCGGCCCACGGCAGGATGAAACCGGCCATAGACCCGGCAGTTTCAGGCAGCCGGCTTTGAGCGAGTGAAGGGGTAACGCCCAGGTTTTGCAAAGCTTGGTTCGCCTTCTCGATCTGCGGATGAAGTAGCCCAATGGTCGAAACATCGGCCACCCCCATCGCCAGCTTGGCCGCACTCGCTGCAAGGTCTTTCGCGTCCTGCATTGTCGCTTCCCGGCCATAGATGGAAGGCGTGCCGGGTTCAGGCGTCACTGCATTGGTGGCGGCGTTCTTGATGCCCGTCCATACGCGGTCAATGATTCCCGGCGCAGGCGCAGGCTTGCCAGCGGGTGCCAGTCCTGGCGTCGGCGGTGCTTCGGACGCCCTCATGTACTGCGGCATTACCGATTGGGCCGCTGCCGTCCCCTCTTCAGGATTGTCCGAAAGCTGCGACACGACCGGCGCAATTCCTATCGGCTGCCTAAGATTGACCGGCGGCGCCAGGGGGGGTATGGCCGGGCCGGACTCGCGGCCAACGGCGAGCTTCACCGGCTTGCTGGCGACGACCGGCGGGGCGGAACCTGCCACCCCCACATCGGTCTTGCCCAACAAGTGCCCGATGATTTCCTGATCGGAATAGCCTTCATCGCGGGCGGCGTTAACTTTGAAGTTTTGCGTCTGCCCCAGGTGATCCGCTATTTCCGCATCGGTGTAGCCTTCGTTTTTTGCGCCGACTATATCAAACGCCATCTTCAGCCTCCAAAGGAACCTAACGGTTTTCTCTTGTCCTTCTTGAGAGAGCGGGGCGGCGCCGGGGCGGGCTTGGGTTCATCCCCAATATCCCCGGTATACGCCTTATAATCTTCCGGGAACTGACTCTTCATGTACCTGATGGTGTTTGCGAGTTCGGTCTGTACCGTCGATCTTGCCGTTTCAATCTGCGTCTGCGGGATTGCTTCCCCGGTGATCGGGTCGTATCCCTTTTCAATCGAAGCGCGGGCCTTGGTAAGCCCTTGGAGCTTGCTGGCCCAGGTGGAAAACCCTCTCGCCTCGGCAGTGGCGCCGGTATTCTTGGTGTATTGCGGCAGTTTGGAAATCACCGTGCCGTCTTTTCCAACGAGCACATGATACGGCTTGCCGTCTGGACCTTCGACGCCCGATTGCCAACTGGTCTTATCTGCCGTGTCCTTGTCCGGCTTGACGAACTGCGGCACCCTGGTTATTTCCTTCCCAGTTTCGTCGGTAAGGACATGGTAGGGTTTTCCGTCTTTGCCAAGGACGCCTTCCAGCCAATGGACTTTCTTCTCAGGCTGTCCGGGGGGCAGCCCGGCGATCATCTTCCCGTCCAGGTAGACGGCGGATTTGTCCGGGACAGTCAACGCAGATCCGCCCATAGCCACGCGCTCCTTGAAGGTCTGGTAGGGCGTCCCCTCCCCAAAGTCTATTCCGGGAATGTAGTACCCTGGTATTACGTGACCGTTCGGCCCGACAGTGTCCGGGACATGCTGACCTGGAACGTGTGTCTCAGGCATGGTCCCGTCCGCGTTAGGCTGGGAAAAGCCCATCCAGCTACCATCCGCCGACCTTATGGTGTGGTAAGAAGGGATGCCTAGTTTTTTCGGAGACGCCACCCGGTCAGCCTCTTCCGGGGAGTCCTGATTTCTCTGACGGACTACATCACTAGCCTGCTGTGCGGAGATAGGAACCCAGGACTTCACCCGGTTCACCCCGCCACTTTCCATGATTCCGCCTTTATCGCCAGAAGCATCGGAAATCATCGGCCCGTTTCCGTCCCAAACGACAGGTTCGGCTTTGGTGGCGGGAAGTTCCGGTTTCGCTGTCGGCTCCGGTATCATCTGGTTCAACCCCATATACAAAGCCGAATCGTTACCCCCCTGGATACTGGAAGTGAGCGGGATTTTCTGGCTTGCTGTGGACACATCGGCGGGGGACGCCGGCGGCTCGCTAGCCGCTGGCAGGCCGACCGGCTGCGCCTGCTGGTAATCTGACGGGAGCGCCTGCGCCAGCACCGTCGGCGGCAGATCGGTTTCGATGACACGCCCAGGCTGTTCAACCTTGGTCGGGTCGTCGTCTGTCAGGTCCATACCGCCTTCGGCGTAACCCGGCCTTGGCAAACGCAGGACGCCGTTTTCTGGATTCAGTCTTTGCTGCGGCAGGCCGACCGGACCGGCATTCTCTACCGGGTTAGGGTTTCCCATTTCCTGTTTCAGCCCCATCACCTGTTGGTCAAGAACGCGCTTTCCTATGGCAAGGACCGCTTCGACGGGTATGATGTACTCGCCCATCTTGGTCGGAGTCAAAGTGTCGTCGCCGGTATTCATGTTCACCGGGCCGGGTATGGCGCCGGTGGCGCCGGGCATTCCCATTGCCCGCGTTCTCGTCCCCATCGGCATCCCGCCTTGGGCATACCCCATGATGCCCTTTGCCCCTAGCAATCTCCGGTCGTAGTCCGCGATTTGTTCCTGAACTTTGCTGCTCCAATCAAAGGCCATGGTGTCACCTCATCTTGCCAATATGGTTGCTTAGATCCAATAAATATGGTTACGTGATCCGGTTCTATCCCCGGACTTCGGTAATAGTATTCTCCACCGTGGCATCCTTCATGATGTCGGCTGCCGCCTTGTGCGCTTCGGCCTCTTTCACTTCTGCGTCGAGCCGGATGGCTTCGCGGGAAGCTGAATCGGCTATAGCCATGAACTGCATCTCCGTCTCCATGTCCCTGACATAGTTTTCCAAGAACAGCATTATCATCTCTGCCCTGTGTCTCCCCAGTTCCCTACTGGAGGAGGCAGAGGCTTCCGCCAACGCCAAGCCAAGCCGCGCCACAAGCTCGGTGATCTTCGCCTTGTTCTCCGAACCGGAGAGTTTCGCTCTGTCGTTTATTTCGACCATCCGGGCCGCACTCTCGACGGCGGACAGGTTCGCTTTGGAGGTAAGCTCGACCATCTTGGCTTGGTGTTCTGCCCCGTCGAGCCTCCCGCGCCCCATTAACTCCGTCATGCGGGACTTCGCCTCGGCGGTGTTCAGCTTGCTCTTGTCCTGAACAGCGGAGGTCCTCCCGCTTGCTTCCGCAACGTCCAGCCGCGCTTTATCCAGCAACTCCTGCATCCGGCCTTTCAGCTCTGCGGCGGAAAGGTTCGACCGGCCCACCAACTCAGCGACCCTGACTGCGCTTTCGGCGGAACTCAGCTTGGCGTGATCCAATAGCTCTTGCATCCTCGCGCCACTTTCCGCTACGGATAGGGACGCCCGCCCATCCTCGTCGGCCAGTTTTGCCGCGTCGTTGGCAAGTGCCAGCCCGTTTTGAGCATCGCCTGCCGCCTTCATTTGCTCCGCATAGGTCTGCTCCGCGCCTGCGTCGGCCTCTTGCGCGCCTTCCAAAGCACTCAACGCCCCCTGCTTCTCGCTTATGACTTCGCTGAACGCGATCTGCTTGGTATTGGAGACCAATATCGCAGCGGCAGTTTCCGCTTGTACCAGCGCCAATTCCGCTTGCAGGACCTCTATCTCGCGTCCCTGCGCCTGAATGGTGGCTATGTCTGCGAGAAGATCAAACTTCCGGTTGCTCTCCACGGTGGTATCCGCTTGGACAACCTGAACTTGCGCCTCCAGCGTTTGAATCTCTGCCGAGATAACATCGGCCCGAATGGAGGATTTCTGTGCGTCGATGTTCGCTATCTCTACTTCGAGGGCCGCCTTTGCCAAGGCGACTGTCACCCTCTTCTGAGCGAGTTCGTTGCGGCTTCCCGCTACCGCGACTTCCCCCTGAGTGGCTAGGAGCCTTACCGTTAAGTTCAGGGACCGTTCCGCTTGTTCGATCACCTCTTTAGCCAATTCGAGCCGTGCTCTCTCTGCCGCGATATCCCCTTCGAGTTGCTTCAGCTCGACCTCGCCCCGAGTGATCGCGGCCTCCTGAGAATATTTGAGAGACCGCTGATAGCTTTTCTGCTGGCCCACATAATTTGCTTGCCGCTGTTTCTCTATGGCGAACCGGGTCGTGATGTAGAGCTGGAGGTTTTTGGTCCTGATGGCTTCCTTCAGGACTGCCAGAGATTGCCCGTAAAGCCCCCGTAGGCGGTCGAACGCCTTCCGCTTGTACGGCAGCGTCACGTTGGTATAACCCAAGGCGGTTACGAGGTCGAATCCCGGTGCCCAAAGGAGGTCCTGTTCTTGCCCCCATGCGGTCCAGACAGTCGAGAGGCTGCCGTCTACCTGCCCCATGTAGGCGTCGATGCTGTCGAGCAACAGGGTGGTGTAGGTGGCCTGAACCCAGCCAATGTTCCCTTCAGGGATCGCAACGTCTGTCATGTCCCTACCCCTTCTTGTAGATGTGCTTGGATTCAAGTTTGGCGTGGGCGGCATTCGTAGCGGCCTGCGTAATGGCGTCGGCCTTGGCTGTCGCCATCGCTTCCATTTTCTCTTGGAAATTGCCCAACGATTCTTCTTCGGAAGCCTCCAACGCGCTCTTCTTGTCGATTACATCCGACTGGAGTTCCATAGACTTGATGTTGGCCTCGTTCACCAAATCGTTGGCTGTCGTGTTCCCGTCGCTTACGATCTTGCCTATAGTGATATTCGCCGTAGCAATCTGTATTCCCATAGCCGCGTCGTTGGTAGCTATCTGACCGTCAACAATGGCACTCGAAGCATTCGATTCACCGGCTATAGCAGATACCCTTGCCGAGATGGTCGCGGCTGCCAGTGCGGATTCGGAGGACATATTCCCGACCACGGTACTGACGTTGCTTTCAGCCAAACTGGATATCGACTCGATATTCGCTATCGCCCCCTCGACAAATGCCGATGCTGCGGCGGTCTCCGAGGCTATCTGACCGACTTCCGCAGAGATGTTGGCGGAATGCTGCCCGCTCAAAGCGTCGGTTCCCGCTACCTGAGCAGCGATGGTCGAGACGATGATTGACCCCTCTCCTGCGGCCTGTCCGACTTGGGCGGTGATGTTCGCTGAAGCCTGCCCGGATATCGTGCTCACCTGTTCAATCGCCGTCGCCGTATGCGCTGATCTCGCCCCGATGTAGGCGAAGACGTTCCCGGCCCTCGCCGCTGAAGTCCCGGCTTCGGCCCCCAGTATGCTGGCCCGGACCAAGGTGATGGCCGTTTCCGATTTCTTACGGGACAGTTCCATCGCATCACGGATCAGCTCAAGCCTTTGGGTCGCCACCTGTAACGACACCTCGGCAAGCTGGGCGTCTGCCTCGGCTTGTGTCTTGCCCTCTTCCGCGACAACCTTGCTGACTCGCGCCGACACCTTCGCATCTTCGAGCCCCGCCGCCGCGATCCGGGCCGATGACTTCTGAACCTCAAACTGGGCGGTGATGACCTTCATAGCAGCCAGAGCTTCCTGAGCAAGGGCCACTTGCCACTGAGCCATCGACTGTTGGATTTGGGCGTTTAGAACGAGGACTTCGTTCTCCGCAGCGACGAGCTGGGCCGCCAGCACATCCAGCTCGGCCATGATTCCCTTGGCCTCGATCTGAGACATGAGGACTTCAAGGTTGCTCTTCAGTATTTCCTGATCGGAGATAAGGACGATGGTTGTGAGGTCGGTTATCCGCTTGTTCACGGTGGCTTCTTCCGTCAAGAGGTCCGTGATCTTGCTGAGGTCGTTTGCCCGTTCGACATTCTGGAGGGTGAAGGCAAGGCCAGCTTTGACGGCTTCGTTGATGATCTCAAGATTGAGGTCGCCTACAGATAGGGCTGTATCGCTCCGCAGCGCGGCACTCTCGAATCCGGCCTTGACCGCCCAGCTCAGACTCTCCAAGGCCCCCTGCGCCCGGTCCTGCGCCAGCTTCGACTGGATTTCGGAGATGTCCCGCCTCTCCTCAATGCCCATTTCGGTAAGTTGCCGCATCATGTACCCCGGCATGATGGCTACGTTCTTCGTTCCTGCCGATTGGAATAGGTCCCTACGGGCTTTGTGGTATTTGCGGAAGACCGTCTCTCTCGCAAGGAATAGCTCGGTCTGCATGACGCTGAAGGGAGCTACATACGAATCGAAGTCCATTATCTTGTTGTCGATGAAGTCCTGAATGACGGTGGCGTAGGCTGCTATGAGCGTCGGCACTCCCGGTATGTCTGCCTCGGGGGGGACATTCGGGACAACGACTGGGTCTAGTACGGGGATTTCTATCTGCATACGCTACCTCGTCAAGATGATGGGGGTGATCTCAACGAAATCCAGAGCGTCGATATCGGTCAAGACCAGTTCCCATGTGTGCGACTTGATACCCTTTGCCAGTCGAGCCATTCCGCTTATGACGTAGTAATCGTTTTCGCCCTCTTTCGTTATGACTCTCAGGGCCGCCTCTTCACCTATCAGCCCGAAGTAGGCGTAGTGCAGTCGCTTCTGATGATGGGTGCCCATGTTGAAGTAGTTGAGGCGAACGCCAGTCTCGATCTTCGCCCCGGCGTCATCCGGCCCATTCAGCAGGTAAATGCCCTCATCCTTGGTGGCGAATACCCGCCCATCGGGGAGCGCGGCATAGGCGTTGAACTGGTAGTTGGTGAACAGGGACGGAAACATACTATCGCCGGAGAAGGACCAGCACTGATACACATCCCCATTCAGGTTGATCGTGAACCCCAGCGAGATATGATCCTGTACTATACTCTTAAACTCGCCTTTGGTCACTATGGAGGGGGAGATGGTCAATGTGCATTTGCAATTAGCCAATGCTTTCTTGCTCGAAGTCAAAGCTGAAGATTCGGTTATAACTTCATGCGCTATACAGGCTAGGGCGAAGAGATACATTGATTGGTCGGACATCTGAATAGAGTCAACCAATTTCTTCCCAATGCCAGCAGGGCTGGTGGCGTTCAGGGCAAGAGCCTCCATCAATGCCGCCGCTCCCGCCCATTGAGTGTAGGCGGTGTCCTTCCCGTTCATCATCTCCTTGAGGACAAACCCGCGCCCTTGCCCGGTAAGCTCCGTCATGTAGGCGGTCTCCAGCAGGAGCACCGTGTAGATGAAATGGGGGGCCAGTGCGCGGTCTACGGCGGACATGCTCTCGAAAAGGGTCTTCAGGAAACCCTTGACGGGACTCAGGCTCTCCGCAAGGGACATCTTATCGCTGGCGGCGACCGACCCGTGGAAGTTCGGCGGGGCGATGTCCAGCGTGCTCAGGAACTCGCGCAGAACCAAGGTCCGAGCGAGGGCCGAGACCGGGGGGAGCGTCCCGGCTGTCAGGACCTCGGAGAGGGTCTTCAGATAAATCTTCGCCCCCGAAGCGTGGTCCCAAAGGAACATGCTATCTGCGATCCCCGCCGAGCCTATATAGCGGACGGGGACCCTCTCGACAAACTGGACAAAGTCGCGGATCAGCTTGGCGATGTCCCCCTTGGTCGGCGTGGTGACGGTGAAGCCGTCATGTGCGAGTTTCCCCATGTCGGCGGTAATCCGCTGGGAAGTGAGGGCGAGGTTGTCGTCCACATCTATGACGCCCGGAGGGTTGACCCCGCCTACCGGATGCCACCACTCGATGAGGTCGAGCGCCTCGGTAAGCGTCCTGTCGAAGGGGGACTCCTCGATGACATAGGACCTGACCTCCTCGTATGCCCAGTCCGTCTGATTGGTCTCAGTAGCGGCATCCGTCCAGTTCACGCCGTCATCCGAATGCTGTATCACCCATGACTTCGGCGGTTTCCATGCGGTGCTTGCAAGCATTGGGGCCTTGACGGTATAGGCAGTCACCTTTTTGGCCGTGGCTAGATGTATTTGCACCCAAACTGAGTCGGCCTGCGCGCCCCACCCGTCGTAGACGCCGAATAATGGCGTAGCAGAGTAGACCCCCGAGATGGTGTAGTGGCTTCCCATAAAAATATCAGCAACATTCGATCCATAGTTGATGGAATCAGTGCAGTTGCCTCCCACAGTCAGACCAAGGTTCTCCCCGCCCACGGTCTCTTGGAGGACAATCTGCTGGAGGCCTACAACCGGAGGATCGAAAAGTGCCGCATAGCCCGCAGCAATGTTCATTTCCGTCATCTTCATGCGCCAGTAGCTATGCTCTTTGGCTGCGGGGGGGTCGGTCGTGTAGATCATCGTGAAGGACGCCCCGCCTCCTTGGTCACGGACTGCCTCCCCTGAAACGTACCAAGTTGTCCCATCGTCGGAGAACTCTAGGACGAAATCGGTCATGGTCGTGGCAAACGCATACTCTATTACTGCGACAGGGGCGGCGAAGTGGTAGCCGATCCACGACTGACTACCCTGTCCATGCCAATAGGTACTGGACGTTCCATCGAACGCCTTGGCAGGTTCGTACCCGCTGTAATGGGAGGAATCTATCGCCGTCCCGCCCGTGGCTATGTTGCTACCGCCCCGAGACGACCGGAAATCGAGGGTATAGACAGAGGGGGTCCCATTGACATCAACAATGGGCCTGACACGCCAGTAGCTATGGGTGTCGGACAGGGAAGCGGGTACATGGAGGGCTATCGCCCGGTCGGTCAACGCAGGCGTCTCCATCTGCATATCCGCCGCCAGAAACAGCCGGGTCTCCCCGCTGACCCATCCGATCTGCCCCGTGACTTCGGACACGGAAGTCCATTGCCACTCATCCGGCCCCCCGGTGTCGGAATACTGGAGGACCCAACTCTTCGGCGCACGGGAGGTGCGACCATCGTGGTTGAAGGTGACGGCATACTGAACGACATCTACCGCTGCGGCGAAGTTGTATTGCGCGTAGCAGGGAAAGCCCCATGCTTGAGGTGCCCAGTTGGTCCCGGCGTTGTTGTCGAAGGCACTGGCCGAAGTGTCCCCGTGGGGGTACAAATCATCATGACGACGAAAGTTACTCCAAGAGTTTCCCCCTACGCACTGATCCGCTCCCCCGACACTCCCCCTGAACTCGATCTCCGAGATTTCAAGGGCACCGCCGCCGTTGCTATCCGTGACCAAGAGCCGCCAGAATTCATGTCCAAAATCGGGGTAGGGCTGTTCCCACATACCACCAAAGGAACGGGAGCTATCCCCATCCCAGTCATTAACATCTGATTCCCATGCTCGGGTTGACCACCCGACGCCATCGGAAGATGATTCCAATACCCAGTCCGTAGGGGCATAGGCGGCGGCGTAGTAGGGGGTAATGACGTATTCCGCTACAGTTACCGGACGAGTGAAGTGGTAGCTGAACCAGCAAGGGATAGAAAGGTCCCCCGAGGTGGTAGGGTTCCCGTCAAAGGGCCAAGTTGCAGCCACACCCGGCTGGTAGGAGGTGTACCCGGTGCCACCGATGCACTGATTCAGCCCGCCGTACCGAGCGCGCATCTCGATATCCCCGATCTGGACGCCGTTTGGTCCCACCGACCCGGTAAATCTAAGCCGCCACCATGAGTAGAAGGGCGGAACATCCTCCCCTCCCTGAACAAAAGTGGTGTCGGTGATCTCAACCGCATCCCGTTCTTTCCTGTCGAAAGGGGAAGATTCCGCCGTCAAGAAAGTACGCTTTTCGTTAGACCCCCATCCCGTTTGGCCGGACACCTCGATTGCCGTTGTCCAGACTGCATCGTAGTAGTAGGTAGCGTCAGGGTCCCCATCGGCATACTGAATCATCCAATCCATCGGGGCTTGCGCTCCGTTAGTAGAGGATGTGATAGTGTATTGAACGATATCTATAGGCGAAGTATCGTAATTGAAGATGCTGAAGACCAAATATCCGGTGGTAGTCTTTGGTTGAAACGAGTAGCTTCCCGTCCAAACTGTCACGTTATTGTGATCGTAGGCAAGGCCCCGTTCCCCATCGGAGTAGGTAGAGCAATATAACTGCAAAGGCTCGCCCCCAATACTGCTCATCATTTCGATTTCAGCAATACCGAGTTGATCGGCCCCGTTGTTCGCACTTATGATTATCCGCCAGAGGTTATGGGCCATCGGTTCAGTTCCTTTTGGGGGTGCAAATGCCTATATCTTTCCCGGTTGTCGAAAAACTGCCACCAAAAGATGCCTCGAATATTTTGAGCTTGATCGTGCCCTTGGGGTTGTCTGGATCGGCTTGCTCTATGAAAAAATTCCCGTCACTATCGCTGGTGACACCTTCTTCAGTTCCAAGGGCGTGCTTATACAGAACGCCATAGTCCCCGCGATAGTGAGCCAATGTAAGATCGCCATAGGTTATTGAAGAACCGCTGCCGTTACATGGCACATACATGATGAGGAAAGTGTCGAGCTTTGAATCTGATTTTGCCCACTGAACCCCATCTTCCATGAGGTCAGGATCAACAACACTGTCATTCGACCACGCTAAAATTAAGCCAGTGACATTCTCACCCAAATCTATACTGCCATTCGGGGTACAAAGGCTGTAACTCTGGCTGGATTCACCAACAGTGCTGGAACTGGAGGAATCTATTAGCGCGCACATCCTAGCAACAATGTTGTATCCCATATCCACATACGTCACATAGGAGTCAGACGAACTTTCGCTTGAAGCACCTATCTCAAACTCTCTGAGGAAATAAGCCGCCCCAAGTTGCTTTGTCTGCTGGAAAGCCCCGCAATTCAGGAGGTCATCGCCCGATGCAGTCCCTTCCCCATCGCCTTCTTCTCCCGACCCCACGCTCCATGGAATCTCTTCACCCTGCGTCCCGCTTGAGGTTGATTCAGTAGTGGCGGTGTATGCCCCCGGAACAACCGTTAAGTCTTCCGTAAGCTCAACGTCAGCATTCAGACCGTCCGCCGAACCCGATGTTGTGGTAACAGAGGTATTGGTGAATATGTCTTTCAACTTCTGTGTCACCGTTCTGGACCCTTCGCTGTCCCCATTGCTCACGAAAATTGGGCCGCTGGCCCCGGAAACGCCCCCCCAAAAGCTAAAGCCCCCGAAATACGTGGCGTAACCCCCTGAAGAGGTCTCTTCTACGTCTTTGGAAAGCTTGCCCACGTTCTCTACTTTCCCGCAAAGGTCCACTTCCTTTACGATGTAGGGAGATTTGAAGTCCCAGTCGAAAATGACATAATACGGTTTTGGGTCATCGCCCGAGGTATACCCCATAACGAAGGGGACCGGGCCGCCCCAGTTGGTCTCATGCCAGTAGGTGCCGTCGAACCAACTGGAATGTCCTGCGAATTGAGCGGGGGCTGCGAAAGGGAGCGACCGGACCCCGGCGATGGACCCCATAGCGTCAAAGCCGGAATACGCGGAGTTGTTGCCCACACGACACCCGGAGGTCGGGCGCTGCGTTGGCGGGAAGAAATCCGGTATGTACCCAAACCGCTTGGACATTGGCGCTCCCTACATAGAAGAAGGGGGGCCGAAGCCCCCCGTGCAACCGGCTTAGGAAGAAACTGCCGTGATCTGGTAGGTGACGTAGAGAATGTCGGTACTGACCACTATGCGGGCCGTGTCGAACAACTTGGCGGCCAGCAATTTGTACCCGGTGTTGGTGGTCTTGGCTTGACCGTTGGAGAGGAATGCGCCGTAGATTGTGGCGTTGGTCCCGATGTCGAACTCGGCCTTACTCGCCGCGTTGGTGATGACCCCGCCCGCAGTCGCGGCGACAGTGTAGAGCGCCCGGTTAGCGGTGGAACCGCCCGTGATGGCGTAATCGGTGCCGAGGCATTCGGTGAATAGGCCGCCAGAGCCGAGGGCGTTGGCCCCGGTATTGGTCGCCAGCGGAGTGTAGTTGCCCTTGTAGATGCCGCAGTACCACTGGGTTATCTGCGTTGCCCCGCCGATGCCGGAGTCCAGAAGGGCGTTCAGGCCCTCCGTAGGCATGATATTGAAGCCCATGGACTTCTCGAAGCACAGGTATTCATCGCCGCGCTTGTGATCGACAAAGACTTCGTTGCGAAAAGAAATCCGGGCGTCCCCTTCCTTCACAATGGCCGCGAAGTCTTCGTTGCTATACAGTTTGATCTCCATGATTTTGCTCCTTTTTTAAGTGATTAGTTTCCCGGCCCTTACTACTTCGCACGTTGCTGAATCCCCGAATCCCACGTCTGGAGGTTGCACGAAAGACGATAGATACTGTCCCCCTTCCTGCTGTCTGTAGAAGGAAGCTGCGTTTCCCTTCCCGACATTGAATCGGACCTTATCCTGAGACAGTTTTTGAATCACCCCATTGACACCCGCCTTCAGGCCGAGTCTGTTGAGCCACACCGGGACGTTGTCGGCTTCACCCAAATGCGGGATGTACTGTAGCGTTCCGGGGATTGCCCCATCGCCAACTAGGGCGATATCCCATTGTTCCGGGTCAAATCCCGCAGCGAACCAAGTGGCGGTTTCGCTTGCGACGTAGAACCCTTCCTTGCCGAACTTCCCCGCTTTCTCCGCTAAGGCGATCATGGTGATCTCATGCGGGAAGTCGAAAAAGGCGTCAGGCCGGTAGAGTTCGTAGCCCAAGGGAGGGTCGTTGAAGTAGACCCGGTTGCTGATCGACCCGAATATCCGTCCGCCCGCAAGACAGAGGTTCGCCATCAACGGCGCAGCGATAGTGGTCAGGAGGATCTGTTCCTCAGAGCTTCCGGCCCCGTCAAGCAACGTCGGATCGTCCCCGTAATCCCGTCCCCATGCCCGCACAGTTCCGTCTTCGTAGATCCCGCTCCATGAGAGGGATGAGATATAGAGGCTCCCGGCGAGTAGGATGTAAAAAAGCGGGTTGCCTTGACCGGCTATCGGGCAAATCTCTTGGATCTCGTTGGAAAGGGATATGCGGTAGAGGCTCTCCAGAGAGCTACTCCCCTTGGCCGCGCACAAGAACTCATCCCCGGTGAAGAAGATGGAATGGGCGCCGGGAAGCGGTTGCCAGAGCGCGTACCCGGCCCGCTTCTCAAGTTTTTTGTCCGTGGTCACATTCATGTTCAGCACTATCCTGGTCGCAGCCTGGACAGGTTTGCCGTCTGAGGTCTGTCCGGTAATCCCCTGCCGGCTGACGTTGTTCATTCCGGGGAATTCGGAAACGGTGATCGGTTTAGATGCCATGGCCTACCTCGTCCTGAAAGCCTTTTGCACCGGGTTGGTGTGGGTCGTGCCGTTTCGCCGCAGCAACTCGATCTTTATATCCTCAAGACGACTGGCAAAGCGTTTTTCTTCCATCACCACCAGATCGGGCCGGTCGCAGCCGGTATCTTTTTTGGAAAACGCAAGGGCAAGAATCCCGGATATCAAGTCGTCGTGGTACTCGCTACGGAAACCCAGTTCGTCGTCGCTATCAAGAGAGATGTCAGCCAGGGGGAAGCGGTAGACGGTCAACCGGGCGGTGTCGTCGGCGGCGGGCGCCGGGATGAACGTCACGCAGTCGGTGTCAAGATCAGGACAGTACCCCCATGGGTTCCCCGGCGGTTCCTCCTCCCAGCCAGGACAGACGGAATCCAGATCGGCGGCGGCGATCCTGGTCAAAGGCTGTTGCTGCGAAGACAGCTTGAGCCTCAACACGCGCAAGATTTTAGCGGACATGGCATAGGTCGCCTTCCCCGCCAAAAGAGGTATCCGGCAAAGGGGCAAGCTCGCGAGGTCGGCGGCGGTTGTCGAGTCGGTGAGCAGACTGCGGCAATAGAGGAACATCTGTTCCCGTGTCGGGTTCGCGTAATCGTCTATGATTTCCTGGTCGGACCACAGATAGGACGAGTTGCCGCCGTCCACCTTGTCGTCAAGCCGTGCCCTGACCTTCGCCAACAAATCCGCTGCTGTCATGGCTATCCCTCGGTCGGCGCGTCCGGGTTGGAATCGGCAACGATTTCCAGCTCAAGCTGTTGGTCTTCTTCCTTCCCCGGCATGGAAGGCTCCGGCGCGTCCAGGTTCACGGAATCGGGGTCGATTTCTTCGGCCACAGGCTCCATGTCGTCACGTTCGGCAAGCCAGGAAGAATAGGCGTAAATCTCATCGGTGCCCTTTTGTTTCAGAAATTTCGGTTCCATTATGCGGCCTCCTTTCTACCGTTCAGTTCCGACGCCAGTGCTTCAGCCTCAGCCTTGCCCATCCTGTCGCTCACCGGCGCGCCGGCGGCGTCGATTACCTTAAAACGGCCAAAGCCGACCGACTTGGCCCGGTGCTGCCGGTCGCCGGCTCTTGCCGGGCTGATCCCGGCGACAGGGCGATCCGGTTCAGAAGACGCCTTCGGGTCGAACGGTTCCATGTCGCCCCGCGCAAACAGTAAATCGGTGTAGGCGTGATAGACGTGGTCCGGGTCGCCCTTCTTCTTCAGGTATTTCGGCATTACTCGCGCCTCCAGGTGTCCACGTAGGAGACGACGGTAACAGTGCCGCCGGTGCCGCCTGCCGCGCCGCTGAGAGTCAGAGAAATCGAGCCGTTCATCTCCACCGGGACATCGTTGAGCGGCGGGGTGGAAAAAGGATCGAAGCGCGTAATGGCGTTCTGGACAACAGCGGCCTTTGACCAGACGACGTAACCGGCCCTGTCCTTGACCTCGACGGTGATAGTGGGCGTATTGGTCAGGGAACCGGCGTTGACGATCAGCATCCGTGCAAAGCCGTTTTCCTGAGTCAGTTGGTTGTAGACCAAGGTTGTCGCGTCAATCGCAAAGACGTTGGTGGTTTTCGTCATTGTCAGTACCTCAAGTGGAAGGCGGGGTTTTTACACCCCGCCCCTTGGGTTAAACGGCCCGGAAGACCGCGTAGAAAACGATTGTTCCTGCGCCGCCATTCCCGGCGAGGGAAACGGTGACGGTATCGGCGGTGCAGACGACCTTCGTTACCGCCTGCGGGGCGGCGCCGGCGACAAGGACGGCAAAAGCCACGTCGGTCGAAAGCACACCCGCCTTGGTGACGGCAACAGAGGCGTCGGCGTCGTTTTCGGAAGCAGAGACACCGGCGTAAACCTGCCGATAGCCGGGGAAAATTTCTACCCCGGCGGCGTTGAGAATCGTCCCCACGGTGAGTTCATCGACAGAGAGTTGAACATGGCGGCTCATGGCAAACCCCCTTAGTTGAAGTCGATGCAGGTTGCGAAAATGGTGAATTTCGGACCGGCGGTTGTGTCGGCATGGGCGGCCTTAATCAGCACGTCGATGGAGTCGGCAGAGGCGTAAAACTTCCCCTGCGACGCTGCAACGGCATAGGCGTCGGTGCCGACAGTGCTGTGGGTGAAGGTGCCGGCGGTAGTCTTGGTGTCAACTGCACCGTCCCAGCTCGCGGTACCTGCGCCGTCGCCAACGTCTATGGTCCCGCTGGTGGCAACAGCCGCCGTGAGCCACTTGATATGCACGCCGGTGACGAGGGTGTTGGCGGGGATGGCAAGCAGTTGGTAGACATCGTTCACAACCGGAATCACCCCGGTCAGATCGAGTGTCTGCTGAATCACGTAGTTCTTGTCTTTGCCCTTGTAGGGCATAACGCCTTTGGTCGCGCCAGTCCCGGTTTTGTCGATAGTTGCCATGGTCGTTCTCCTTTAAGGATTAGGGGGGAGGGTGAACCTCCCCCTGTTTTTGTTTAGCCTTTGTAGGCGTACCAGACGCCCATGCTCTCCGGCTTGGTCACTTTCCAGTCGTACACCTGAAGCCCTTTCATGCCTGACCCGAAGGTGGTTTCCAGCTTGTCGAAATATTCCACTTCCACCAGTTGCGAGGCGAAGCAGATAGCCGACTGGTGCCCGAAAAGGATGTTGTACCGATTCGTTTCAACCGGCGTGTAAAGGTTGGACGAGTAGATGGTGAACTTGCCCAGCTTCCCAAGGCGACCGTTGGGCAGGGTGGATTCCGCGCCGGTCATGGAAGTGTCTTTCAGGTCGGACTGCTGAAGCAGAACGGTGAAATGGGAAGGAAGCACCAGCCAGCGGTTGTCTTCAGGCCAGTTCTGTTCTTCGGCCACACCCGACAGATCCAGGATCTTGTCGATGATGTTGGTCTTGGTTACGGCGATCCCCGACCCGGTGGTGCCGAGGTTGTACCCGCCGGTCTTGCGGCCTGCGGCGGTACCCTTGTTGGCGGTGCCGGCGTCGGCGTAGATGGAGCCAAGGAATTCGCTGTCGATGTAGATTTTCTGCTGCTGGGCCGCGTCGGTGGCGCACTTGTCCATGAAGCCCTTGTCCTGGAACTGCTTCAGGTCGATCTTGTCCATCTTGAAAGCGAAATCAATCGCCCGCGTGATGTTCATCTCGACAGCAGCAGAGTTGAGATCCTGCCAACTGGTCTGCTTCCCTTTGTAGTATTTGTTCACCACTACGTCCGGG
Source organism: uncultured Geobacter sp. (assembly GCA_903925075.1). Classification (GTDB taxonomy): domain Bacteria; phylum Desulfobacterota; class Desulfuromonadia; order Geobacterales; family Geobacteraceae; genus Geomonas. Next base: position 9,698 of record CAIYDQ010000063.1, on the reverse strand, counting down.
GTGGTGTTGATGACGACCTTATCGCCCATCGCCTTGATTTCGCCCTCGTAGTCGCGGTTTGCGATGTCCGCAATCACGCAGGCGTCGTAGAACTTCAGGATGGTCTTGGAACTGAAGGCGTAAGGAATGCGCTTGTCGGCGCCGGATTGCGTGTAGTCGATGCCGCCGGCGGCGGTGCCGACCGTGCCCATGAATACGTTGAAGGGAAAGAGCAGTACCCCTCTAAGAAACTGCCTAATTGCTTCCATGATGTATCTCCTTACGGGCCTGTCTCACGACGGTCCATTAGTTGTTTACCTGATACGGTTTTCCGCAAAGGCCTTGTCGTACTTCGCTTCCAACTGCGCCCGTTCCTCGCGGGTACCCCTGAAGGTTCCCTTCTTGACCGAATTGACGAATGCGTTGTACTCGCTATGCGGGATGATTTCCTGTTGGCCGGCGGGGACTGCGGCCCCTTTGCCGGTCTTGTCCGGCTCGATGTACTTCTCCGCGCCGGAGGACGGTTTCGGTTTCGTTGCGGCGGGGGAGGGTGCCCCAGCAAAAATCCTTCCTTCATCGAAAATCTGTTTGACCCCGGCAAGGTTGCCTTCGGTATGGCATTCCTTCAGCCAGTCGAAATTCGTCTTGCCTCTTACGGTCGTTTGCAAGAATTTCGTGAACTTCGGATTCTGATTGGCGTATTGCTGGTCTTCGGTCCCCATCAGCGCGTCCCAATCCGGGATTGCCTTCGCCTGTGCCGTGGCGTACTGCTCGGCGGCGGTCGTGGCCTGGGTCTTACCCACCCTCTCGGCCATGTCGCTTGCCGCCTTGGTTTCGCCTTTCAGCGTTGCGATTTCGGCTTTCAGTTCCGCAATTATCGAATTCTGCGCTGGGTTGCCCTTGCCGTGCGATTTAAGGATTTTTGCCGCCGTTTCCCCGACTTCCTCTACCAACGTGGCGTAATCCTCGTCGGTGAAAGGGGTGATCGGGGCAGGTGCAGGCTTCGCCTCTGCCGTCTTTTTCAACTCGTCCAGTTCGGCTCTGAGCCTTGCTGTATCGGCGTTATACATCCCCTGGAGGCTCTGCCAGCGGGCCTTGAAGGTCGGATTGTTTTCGTCGTCAAGCTGGGCTTTCAGGCGGGCGACTTCGGCCCGCAATCCGGTGTTATCCTGGTCGGTGTTCGGCTGCGGGTCAGGGTCAGGCTCCTGGTCAGGGTCGGTGTCGCTTGCCGCCGAATCTTCCTTTTCAAGTTGAGGTTCAGGGGCGACATCGCCCGACAGCGCCTTATCTGCCTCATTTGCCGCCAACTGCATTCTTGCGCGTATATCCATCCGGGTTGCTCCTTTGGCTCGCCTTTACGGTCGCCGTTTTGATTGGGTCCGTTGCCGGTGTCCCTTTTACCTGATGCTTTTCTCCAGTTTCTCTCTCACTATGCGGGGGTCTTTCATCACCCGAAGGATGTCCCGCAAAGCCTCGGCGTATCCTTGCCCTCTCGTAGCGGCCTCGCCGGTCAGGTCGATATTGTCTGTCAGTCGGGCAATGAAGGAATCTTGCAGCCATGACTTGTAGATGCCGTAGCTGGCATCACCTTCGAGTTGCACCAATGCACTTACCAGCGATACGTCTGCTTTCTTCATGACGCCTCTCTATTCGCTGGAATGCCGGGCCTGCGCTAACGGCACGCCGGCCACGCCGGTTGTGGCTGCGCCCGGCGCCTGCGCTGCCTGTGCCCCAGCCGCTTGTTGCGTTGCCGGGTCCACCTGTTGCTGCATCGGTTGCGGTTCGGATGCCTCGATCTGCTCGTAATTGGGAACGACCTGATTGATGTCCAGGCCAAGGTTTTCCGCGTCCTTCCGAACCAGATAGGCGAGCCCCTTGGTGCCAAGGATCGGGGACAGAAGCGGATTCATCACCCGCGTCATAAACTCGCCCTGCCTCTGTTGCTGGTTGTCCTTGATGAGCTGCGCGGCGACGCCACGCGCCTTGACCTTGAGCGCACCCTTGATGCTGTCGTCGTCGGAAAACAGCATGTTGGTGACAAACAGCCGCTCGATGCACGGTATCTCGATGTCGTTGGATACGTTCCACACGCTCACCTTGAGGTTCCGGGACTCGGCGTTAGCGATCATGGCAAGCCCCTGCGCCGTGCGCCCACCCCCCTTGGTCAGACTGGAACCTTGACCGAAGGACGGGATGATGATCGAATCAAGTTCCAGCTTGGCGTTTTGAAACAGCGTCCAGAGTTCGCCGGCCAGAAGGTTCGCCTGAAAATATTTGACGACATCGCCCTGCTGCATCCCCTTGCTGGTGGTCACGAAGGTCTTGCCCGGCCAGCGGGCGGGGCTTTCCCCATCGGCTAGGCGGTCCTCGTTGACCTCGGCCATAGGGCCGGCAGATTCGGATATGTTCCGCGTCAGGTTGCGGACGACGTTGTTGCAAAAGCCCTGGATGTCGTAGGCCAGATCGCCGGGGGCGGTCCCCCACTGGCTATCGTTGCTCTTGATGAAGGAGGTAACGTGATAAGGCTTGCGACCCAGCGGGTCCGGGTTCAGGACGGCGCGGTAGACGTAGGCGTTGACCATCTTGATGTTGACGAAATAGAAGGCGTCCGGGTCCACATCCTCCTCGATGCCCCATTCCTTGAGCAGTTTGCCTGGGATCTCGCCCCAATAGCTGATGCTGTCGATCCCCTTGTTGGCGTAAAGCCCTACCGTGTTCTGCTTTTCGATGGCGAAACGCTCCGGCGCTATCGGGGTGTTTTCCCGGTAACCGCCCGCGTACTCTCTGAGGATCTGCTTGATTACGTCGCCCTTATAGCCGGGGACACCTATCAGCTTTTGCAGATCGGCTGGGTCGTTGAAGTGTTCCAACTCACACGCGGCGCCGTCGTGGACGGTATTGCTGTTGGCGACCGGATACCAGTCGAAGGGGGACACCCGCTCAAAGCAGGGGGTAATCTGTTCCTCTACCTGCGGGTTCCACCTTCCGTCCGGCCCCTGCGCCCACTCGCCAAGAACCTTTTTCTTCTTGAGCACCGGGCCTTTCATGATGCAGGCTTTCAACCGCGACAGGTCGTTGATGCAGGCTCTAAGGGCGTCGTAATATCCACCCTGGTCAAGTTGATCCTGGATCTTTCCTTCCATGGCCGTGCAGCGTTCCTCGGCATATTGCCGTGCCTGCCGGACAGCTTCATCCTTCATGGCGGCGGCTTCGCGGCGGGCGATGGCGATTATCGCGGTAGAGTCAATCGGCTGGCCGGTCTGCTGGGCCTGCATCATTACCGCCTGGACTTCCGGGTGATCCATGATGTGTTGGCGGACATGATCCTCGATGCCGGCGGCCAAGTCGGGGGGGATTTCCGGGATGCTGTCGGGGATGATGTCCCACGACCGTTCCCCTGCGTTGTTGAAAACGTCCATCAACCAGCCTTCAACGTCCCTTTCCTTGCGCGATGTCAGACGGATGAAGTCTTCAGGCATTCCCGCTTGCTTGAGCGCGGCGAGCATGTCGGCTTCGTAGACCCCGTTTGACTGGCGGATGAGCTTGAGCATTTCCGTTTCAACATCGAGCTTGGCGGTCTTGGCTGCTTCCCAAAACGCCCGGACATGGGCGGCGAGGGAAGTTGGCGTAACGGCTATGTCCCGTTCCGCCATCTTCAGCGCATCCGCCTGCCGGTTAAGGTCGTCGTTGTTTAAAAACTGGACCGTTCCTAAGCCGCTCTGCATCGCCATGGTGCCGCCCCAAATAAAAAACCCGTACCTATAGCCGATATTGGCTAAAAGTACGGGTCTGTTTGTCCCTTTGCGGAAGTTCAGATTGCCGTGTTATCCGGTCTTAGAAGCTTACGAAATCAACGCTCCCCACGTTTTTTGCAGCACAGTTGATGACGATTTTGCCGGCTCTCGTCGGGAGAATGTTGTTTTCGGCCAGGAACAGCCTCACCGTCTCATTGAGGACCGGCAACCGCCTGCGCGACAGCAGCCACGTTTCGTTTGCGAGAATATCCATTTGCTGAAGGAACAATTCGGCATACTCTGACGGGACTTTATCCAGTTTCCGACCACAGATTGCCTCTGTTCTTCTGATTGCTTCAGGGATAAGCTTGTCGCGTTCGTCCATGTAGACGTTTTTGCAAGTTCTCATTGCCCCTCCTTTTTCATCGGTTTTGATCTTCTGTATATTTGATGTATCTCTAACCAAATGTCAAGGATTTAAACAATCCAGTTGGTTGTTTATCTGAACGCACGCATGTCTGGCCTTGCACGGTCTTTCAGGTATTGGCTACCTTTGCCGGAATTGATGCCCGTAGCAAGCCCCACGGCGAGGTATCGGAAGCTGTCTGCACCGTCGGAGTGCTCATCGTGCATCGGCTCTTTCTTCCAGCGCCCGTTTTTATCCCGCTGGTGGCGATATGCCTGTAGGTGCTTGATCCCTACGTCGCAGTTCACTTCATCGAACCAGCAAGTCAGCAGGAATTGGCGAACCTCCTCTATCTGTTCAACATTGTCCTTTGACACCGGCAAGACTTCGGTGTTCCTCAACCCCAGGTTTATCAACTGCTGTTCGATGGAGCAGTCCATCCCCATGCGGATAGGCTTGGCGTCATGCGGCAAATACTGTTTCCCCCATACATAGTGCTTCATGTTCTGAAGGTAGCGCACGTAATGCGACAGGTCCTCGCCGTAGTTCTCGTAGTAGCCGATGATTCTATTCTCAACGCCTACCCGCTGGTGGAACCACAAGGCCGTGTAGTTGTCACGGCCCAAGTCCCAGGACACATTCACCGGCAGGCCCGGCGTGTGCGGCACCCGGCAGATCCGCTTTTGCTCGTACAGTACCGCGAACTGCCGGCGGTAGTAGGCGCCCTCGGCGGTGCTGCGGAAAGACTCTTCCGGGATGGAAGGGTGTTGCGAGTGCATCTTGTCGCCCTGTTCCTCGGCCTTGGCGACGTACCACGCCTTTTGCTCGTCGGTCAAGAGTCCGCCGGGCATCGGCATGATAACGCCGGCGTCGGACAAGAGCTTTATCTTCGGCTGGATTTCCCTGAAATATTCCAGGTATTCCTTGGTGATTACCATGGACCCGGCGGGGAGGACGTTATCAGGGTCGCAGTACCAGCCGAAGAAGTAGAACCGAAATTGCTTCTGGTTCAGCTTCGTTTTGGCAAGGGCGCGGTTGAGCGCGGCCTGACAGTAACGGAAGAAATCACCGTCTTCCCCCTCGCCGGTTGACTCGATGGAGATGAAAGAACCGACATGGACGGTGTTCAGGGCGCCAGACACGACCTCTGCCGCCCGGTCCGGTGCGTTGGCGCACATGGGGCCGAACTCGGAAACGTGAAGACGCTGGACCGTACCCGATCTGAGCGAGCAGTCAACGTAGATGCTGGACCCGTTGGAGAATTCAAGCTTGTCTTTCCGATCCACGACGTTGACGACATGCTCTTTTATCAGCGGGTCGAGATTGTCGTAAGCGAAGCGCACCTTGTCGGAGAAGATTTCTTTGGCGTCGTCCTCGGTTTGGGCGACGATGCCGGCCTTCAGGTTGGCGGTCCAAAGGCACTCGTCCAGGTAGAGGATGGCGAAGAAGGTTGTCACTCCATGCTGGCGGGACTTGAGGACGATCAGCATGAACCAGAAGTGCGCCAGCAAATACCGCTGGACGTTGTTCATCTGGAATTTTACCTTGTGGCCGAACTTGTCCTTGATGTAGTAGAGGTTGGACAGCCGCCATTCGCGGTCGAGCAGGTTTTGCTCAAGCTGGTCGGATTGCTCCGGGGTCAACAGTTCAGCCACGGATTACCTCCTTGCCGCCTCGCGCAGAGCATCGGCAATCGCCACCTGAAGCGCGGCCATGCACTGCGACCACGAATGGTATCGACCGCATTCCCACTGGTGGATGATATCCAGCGCGATTTCATCATGGGTTTTCGGCATCTTTTTAGCCTCTCGGGTTGGCTTCAAACAACAAGGTTGGTTATGCGGACGCAACTGTAGGGTAAAAAGCCCTTACCAGATTTTCCACAATCTTTTGGCAGAGGGGGTCTATCGACTCTACATCCGTGGTGGCGCCGATGCTGGCGCCTATCCGTATGGAAAAATCTTTCATTTCCCCGGTCGCCGGGCGCGTCACCCAGCCAACGAGGACAAGCACATCGACGCCGGGGGTTAGAACCGTGGCATCACCCCTTTTGAGGCCGATGTCCAAAAGGCTCAGGCTTACCCCCTTGAGCCGGAAATCGAGGCGCTTGCCGACCGTTTCGGTGAACTGGTTAAGTTCCTCCTGAGTCGTCTGTTTCATGGCTATCCCTTTGTGCTCGCCTTGAAAGTCAGAACAGTTTTTGCCGGCACCTGGATCTTGCCGCCGGTTTGAGGATTCCGGCACTCCCTGGCCGCTCTATTCGCCTTTCTGAACGTGCCGAATTTCACGAATGTCACCTTGTCTGTGCCTTTGATAGCCTTCAGCACCCCTTTGAGAACGGTTTCAACCGTCTTTGACGTTTCGCCGGTCTCGACTGCGACCGCGACGATCAACTCTGCCTTTGTCATTTCGATTTCTCCTTTGTGGGTTAAGGGTATTTGAACGGAAAATAGCACTCTTCTAATATCGCGGCAATGACAAATTGGCCTTTCCCTCTCTAGGCGTGTTACATCCTTCAGCCGGTTGGTTCACAAGAGATGTTCCGAAAGAATGGCCGTAATGGGCATGTAGTTTGGAATCAACAACGCGATGCCGTTGGCGAATTACTCATGTTTGTTCGGTTCATGAGGTCTTTTACGAAAAACCAGGCTGCTCCGACTTTGACGGAATCGGAAATCTCTTTATTCTTTGGATCAAGCATTCCCATAAGATCAAGTATTGTGCTTTCTTCAAATGGAAACCTTGCTGTGGTGCTGGGTCTTGCAACAGTGGCATTCGTCAGTTCCTTTTGTAGGAGTAATTCCACACCAGCATGAGTACATTCTTCAGGAAGTTTTTTGATATCTATATCGTTTGTTGCCTCACAGCCGCAGAACCATTTAACTACACCCTTTATGCGTCTTGAACAGGCAGCTTCGTCCATGGCGGTATTGCCCTGCATGGCAATCGGCACACCATCTTTCATAGTGAGGCGTGCCCGCACCGGTATTGGCTTGTTGCAGAGGTGGCAGGGTATCTCTTTTGTACCGTAGGGTACCGGGGAAAGGCCGGAACTGCGAGGTACAGGAGCGTGGATCTTGTAGTCTTTGAAAGTATCCGGCAATAATGGCGGGGTGGCAGGTTTCATCGGGAGTTTCTCCTTGAGAGACGCTAGTTTTTCAGCCCCTTTGATGGAGGCCGATAGTTTCGGCGCTTGCGGAATTACAGGCATTTTTTCTTCCATCATCCGAATGAAAACGTCCATTGTGTCTGCAACCGAAACTGCTTTCAGTTCCCGAAGAGTTGCAATAAAGGGAAGTGGTCTGCATGTTTTCGCATTCTTGAAGGATATATCTCGACCGCTTGCGTCGTAAAGTTGGTAGCATATCAGTTCACCGGAATTCATAGCGTCCCTATAGGTTAAAGGTAATTTGCCAGGGACCTCAAGAACAAACAAGTTGCCGAAGGCGTCGCGTACCCGTATCATACGTTCAGGGTGTGTTTCAATCCTGAGTCGCATATCATCTTTCTCAGGTACCTCCTTCTTTGCTCCTGGAGGTTCTACGAAGAGTGCCGGTTTATTCGCTTTACAGTTCACCCGCTGTTTCCCTTTCATGTTTTAACCTCTCCTTTGGGATTAAATACCAATATCTGTGCTAATGCAGGGCATATTCTCCATGCTTCCGGGTTCCAATCCATTCATGCGCCCAGCCACTTTACCAACCAGCGGGCGGAAAGATCGGCTACCACCTGATCTGCGTTGTTGATGTCAAGAATTCTCCCCCTCATCGCTTGATGATCTCCGCAACGAGGGCTAGACCCTTTTTGGACAGGAAAAGCCGCTTTCGGTGGCGTAAAAGTGTGTCCTGACCTATCTTAATCAAGTCGTACCCTTCCATTTTCCCCGTCGTGTCCTCGTACTTGGACATCAATTTCACCACGCGGCTGGCGATTCCAGGGAGCATGCCGACTTGAGCGTAGGCATCCATTTGGTTGATCCCTGCCGGCCCCGCCGTCGCGACAACAAGCAGGAATTCCAGCCAGTACGCGGGAACGTCTTTCCTGCCGACGCCTTTACGCAAAATCTCGATACCCGCTTTGAGGGTATCCAGTTGATGAATTGCCAGTTCCATGTCAATGCACCGTCCTATTTGTCGGCATCGGCATCGTTTGCCCCTGCGCTTCCGCGACATCTTCGGCTGTGGCAGGCTCCGATTGGCGCTTCATCACCGACATCACATGATTCGGAAGGGCAAGAGTAAAGCAGTCGATGATTTCCTGTAACTCGGCATAATCTTCCCTGACGAGCGCCTGTTGAGCCTTTTCCATCATATAGGACGCCTCTTGCAGAACGCCTATCAAGGCGATGCAGGTTTTGGAAATCTTTTCAGGGCCACGTATGATAATGGCTGTCCCAATTTGCAAACGATCCATAATCACTCCTTTTTATCGGTGCCGAAGGTGGTTTTGTCCTCAACAAAGCGAGTAAATGCTTTGTATACATAGGGGTCCAGGTAGACGGATTCTAAGACTTCAACACCGTTCTCTGCGGTAAGAGCTATCTGGTATCCGTCGAACTGCGCGTACAGGCCGTCGCCCAGGTAAACCTTTTCTACCCTAACTGGCATCGTCAACATCTGCCTTCAAGCTGACCATCCCGGCCCCTGCCATTTTCTGTTTCGTGTCCGTACCTAAAAATGGTGCCACGGTATCAGGCGAAAGGGCTTTCCAGGCGCCTAAAAGATGCCCCAGACCGATAGCCATCAATGCTGTGCCCTGATCCCCTATATCACCGCCTACCGCGATATAGTTGTGCTCCTTCCCGTCAAGCCAGCCAGGGTGTTCAGCTTTCACAAGGGCAATAAATTCGTCTTTATCGCCGCCCGCCGCCGATACCTTGAAGAAGGTCAAGTCCACGGTATGGCCGCCCGGCTGTTTCTCTTCGGGATTTTCGGGGGCGTCAAAGCATCTGCCGCAAGTGCAAGCGCCCCTGGTTGTATGTTCCAAGATGTACTCAACTAGCATCCTTCCTCCCTTTGGCGTACTTCCATGAAGTTCATATCGCCAACCCATCCAGCATCTCATCGCCGGCATCAACGGTGATAATGATCTCGCAGGCGACCCCGACGAAATCGGCAAGCAACGCTTCCAGCTTAACGCCGTCGATGAAAATGCCCCCCCGCCGCTCGATTGCGCCACTGACCAGCGATACGCTTGTTATCGTCATAGATCCCTCCATTTACTACGTTGGACATGGTAATATGCCGCTTGCCTTGAGACGCCTAAGACCTTCCCTATCTCCAAAGCCAGGCTTCACCAACTTAAGGTCGATTTTTTTCGCTGTCATCCTCCGCTGATGAGTGAAATCAGCGCCAACTGGCAAAAGACTATTTTCTTCCTGAATAAACGTGTACCAATCTGTAATATATTGGATGTATAAATGTCAACCTTAATTTTAATAAGTTATACTTTATAATAAAATTATTTGATTCAAATAGAAAGTATTCTAGTTATAGAAAGTTTTCTATAAGAGCATAAATAAAAATGTATTATAGGTATAAAATACTTTATTTTAATTTTAATACTAATTAAATAGTATG
>CAIYDQ010000062.1 GCA_903925075.1 uncultured Geobacter sp. | reverse complement strand
GACGCCTCTATGGCGAAGACCCCGACTGAAGCGGCTGTATTCAATTTTTACGCCACTTGGTACAGACCCCCCGAAAGAACCTATTCTTGCTGCAATATGAACGACTGTCACGTCGTTGAGATTAAGCGCGAGGGTGCGCGATGGTTCTTTATGGACAATATTTATTTTCACGGGTGGAGAGAAATCCCACCTGATCGCTTAGAGCACAACGCCAACGATCCCAGAGAGAGCCCCGACGGCTCCTCGCACGTCTGTTTCAATGCAATGTATATCCTTTGCGCCGTATTGGGGAGCGGACAATGAAGGAAAACTATAAAGCCTTCGTAGATCGTATGATCCAAAGATACGAAGGTGGATACGGGTGGGACAGGGCTGATCCGGGTGGACCCACAAACTTCGGTATTACTTGTTTCGACCTTGCAGAACATCGCCACCAGAAGATGAGCTCTATGTCTGCATGGGCCCCGCTGGTCCGGGCTATGCCCCTCCAGGAGGCGGAAGATATCTATGCCACTAAGTATGCAACAGCCTGCCGGTTTGACGACCTCAATTCTGGACCTGACTGCACCGTGTTGGACTTTGGGGTTAATTCAGGATCATCCCGAGCGATCAAATACGCTCAAATGGTGGTGGGAACTCCGAGAGACGGAGTACTTGGCCCTGTTACACTTGCAGCCATTAACGCCATGGACGCCAACAAGTTCGTAGACGACCTCTGTGATTTCCGACTCGGTTTCCTCCGAGCTCTGGGCACTTGGTCCACCTTTGGAAAGGGTTGGTCGTCTCGCGTCGCCGATCTAAGAGGCTATTGCCACCGAGTGGCCGGAGCTTCTGCTAGTAGCGCCAAAGCATTTCACGAAGAGGACGATCCCGCGTGACCCGCACAACCGCTGCCGCTAACGCGATTCTCGCTGTCCTGAAAAAGGACATTGCAGCTAACGTGCCTTATATGTTCCAAGGCAAAGTTCTCGCTGCCGCACCCAGCCTGGCTGGAGAGTGTGCAGACGCGGCTGTTAAAGCCATTGACTCTCTGAAGGCCTCGACATGATCAACTGGATTTCCGCTCGCCTACGCGAGCCTTCTACATATGCCGGGCTAGGACTTCTCCTAGCTGCTTATCACTTCCCCCATGCTGACGCTTGGACCACCGTTCTTACAGATACGGGTGTCTGGGTGGGAGCCCATTTAGCCATTGTTCTTTCGGAGAAAAAGAAATGAAGATTCTTGCTATTGCAGCCGTGGCCGTTGCGGCCCAAGTCGCATCCTGCTCGGGCACTGCCCCAAATATCAGTACCTCAAGTGTGCAATCGCTCGCGGCCACTGCCTGCAAGTTCGCGCCTACAGCGGAGACCATCATCAACATGGTTGCCGCCAACCCGGCCCTTGCTACTGCTGAAGCTGTCGCCCAGGCAATCTGCGCGGCGGTTGTCCCGCCTGTTGGCTTAGTGTCCGCGGCCCCCGTGGTTGCCCACTACGTGGTAAACGGCAAGGACGTTGCTATCTCTGGCACATTCGTTAAGTAATTGCCGTGGAAAACCACCAGTCCTTGGTGGTGGCGGGAGACGTTTTCTCCCTGGCCGCCATAGCTGGGGCGATGGCGGGTTATTTACCAGATATCGCTGCTGGCGTCGCCGCTCTTTGGTATGTTCTACATATCTACGACTGGCTAAGAGGTAAAAAAAACTGAGCAAAGGGGCCTCAGGGGGGCCGAGAATACTCTTCGTTGACATAGAGACAACCCCTATCCTGGGTTATACCTGGGGAGTATGGGAGCAGAACGTCATCGAGGTTCTTGAAGACTGGTATATGCTAAGTTTCGCCTATCGCTGGTCAAACGAGAGCAAGGTAATTGTAAGGGCGCTGCCCGACTACCCTGGATATAAACAAAACCTCTGCAATGACAGGGCGCTCGTCAAAGAACTTCATGAGCTCCTCAGTTCTTGTGATATAGCCGTCGCTCACAACGGCGATCAGTTTGACTTCAAAAAAGCCAACGCTAGATTTCTCTACAACAAGCTTACACCCCCACCGCCTTATAGAACCATCGACACGCTTAAAATCCTCCGGAAACAGTTCCGCCTGGATTCCAATAAGTTGGACGCCGCCTGTGGTTTTCTTGGAATAGGGCGTAAGCTTCCACACACCGGAAAGCATCTCTGGTTCGGCTGTATGAGGGGGGACATGAAGTCCTGGGCCCTGATGCGCCGTTATAATGCCCATGACGTAACCCTTCTTTACGCGCTCTATGAGCACGTCAGACCATGGGCCCCTAATCTCCCCAACCTGAATCTCTATACCGGCGGCCACGGCTGCCCCTCCTGCGGAAAACACCGCATTGTAAAGCGCGGTTTTAGTTACGCAAAGTCTATAGTTAGGCAACGTTATCAGTGCAAGGACTGTCATTCATGGCACGCAGGCGAAAGGCTGAAGTAACGATACATCTGCCGCTCGCCTATGTGGAGTGGGAAGACGCACACGCCAATGGCGGCTGGCAAGACAAGATTGACCACAGTCCCGCTCTCTGTTGGTCTGTC
>CAIYDQ010000061.1 GCA_903925075.1 uncultured Geobacter sp. | reverse complement strand
TTCTTAGCTGCTGGCGGGATTTTGTCGGCCGGTGCGGGCGTTGCTATGCTGGCAGGTCAGCCTGAGATTGCCGCACCGCTTGAGATCGCTAGCTTAGGCGCTGAGTTGACTGGCGGATTTTTCTTGGATCCGAAGACTCAAAGGACTAATCAGATAGCGAACTACTTAGGAGCTAACGCTTACTTGGGTCCTGCTCAGATTGATATGACTTCAGATCTTCAAGGAAACATGGTCTCCGAAGGAAAGGGCGGCTTAGCGTCCGACACGGGCATAGGGTACAACGCTCTTCAGATCACGCCTCCCGAACTCTTGCAGTATAATCCGAATCCATCATTCTTGAGCGGACCGTGGAATTACCTATTTGGCGCGAGACCGGCGACATACCAAACGGCGCAAAATTATCAGGCGCCTGCGAGCTCATATCCCGGCTATTATCAGGACGATTATGCTGAAGCTCCTGGACAAGTGTTGTACAACGATTTGCCAGCTAACGCTACGCCTGTAAGTTTTGGCCCTGGAAGCGGGCAACAGCAGATCAACGTTAACGTCAATGCTCTGGATTCTCAGAGCTTTATGGATAGGTCGGCAGACGTAGCCTTGGCGCTGCAAAAAGAACTCCTCATGGGGAGCGGCGTTGGTCAGACTATTCAGAATGCTGTATTTGGTACTGGGTAAATATGCCTTTTACATTTCCGATACTTTCTTCAGGCTCAATGAGGGTTGTCAAAGCCCCGTTGTCGAGTTCCGCCATAGCGATGTATCCTGCCGCATTTGGCTTTAACTACGTGAGCAGGGTAATTAAGTTTCTTAACGACAACGAGCAGCGCTGGGTTGTTCGCGGCCAATTGTTTACTTGCGTGATTCAGTACCATGGAGTGAACGGGTACGACTTTAATTTGATTCGGGCGTTCTTCAATGACATGGACGGTATGTACGTTACGCCGGATTTGTTGCACTCTTTCAGCATCACGATTGACGGAAATACTTGGGATCATTGCGCATTCGATCAGGACGCTCTTTACCCAACGGTTGGGCGCGGAGAGACGTATTCTTTCGAGTTAAAGATAAGGCAGGTGGCGCCTAACGGGGCGGCTGGAGGTTAAGCATGAGCGTATTTTTTCCTCAGATCAATAGCAATTGCATACTGACGCAGCTCCCGTATACCGCTGGATTTGAATTCGACACCGTCTCAAGCGACATGGAAACGGGAATGCGCTGGGCTTTCTCTAGACGGGACAACACTGATCTTCCTGATGATTACGCTCAGCTTCCGCTCGGAAGATTTCAGATACAGTTTCCGATGATAACGGATGCTGAAGCTGCTACGCTGCTTACCTTCTTTCAGTCTATGCAAGGTCGATACGGTGAGTTTCAGCTGTTGGACCCGGGCGGTAATCTTGTTCAGTACTCGGAAGATTTTACGGCGTTATCGTGGGATCTGACTAATGGACCGGTAGGAATTGCTGGATCTGACACAGACCCTTTCGGTGGGAGTCTTGCTACGATTTTATCTGCCGCTGGTGGTAATAGCTTTGTGATGACGCCGGTAGGACCTGCCGCTGGCGGAATGATGGGGTTCGTTATGTGCGCTTCAGCTTGGGTTAAGGCGAACAGTTCAGGTCAAAAGTTAATGATCGGATTTATAGACGCTAGCGACAACGTCTTTGGAACGATTTGGTCGATACCTGAAGGCGTCTGGATGCGCATATTTTGTAGCATTGCGTTGTGGAGCAACGGAGAAATGCGGTTCCTTCTTGGTGGGTACGACACGTGGGAAGGTACGACTATCAGCGTGTTTGGGGTGCAGGTTGCGCCGACGAAGGGGGAGGGTGCTTATGTAAGATCTCCCGACAATTATGGCTATCACCCAAGCTGTAGATTCGATACAGACATGTTTCAGGAGCAGGTCTTGGGGCCGAATCAAAGATCAATTGTGCTGCCGATGTTTGAGTTTAATAATGCTGCACCTGATGTGACTGGGGAGTCGGCTTAAGGAACCGTAATGGCGAGAGCTAGCATATTCACTGAAAAAGAACTACCGCAGACTTATCAACCGTTGCTGTTGTGTCAGTTCGAACTTACTAGCGGCGTCTTCCTTAGAGTCTCGACTCATCCGTTAAGTTCTAGATATTGGGGGACTCCTACTGCTGGGTCGTATGAATACGGCGGTTATGAGTGGACGCCTCGAGTTGTGAATCAAAATATCGGGGCGACGCAAGCGATGTCGGATATGGGTGTCGATATACCGCCGCAAATTTCTGTAGTGATGGCGGACGCCGACAAGACTATCTATCAAACTTACGAGCAGCAGTACGGGTTTAAGGGCGCCGTACTTACTTTGTACGCGACTATGTGGGATGCCGGAAATTCGTTGACTGGTTCGTTTAGCACCGACAATCCGGCGCCTATAAAATTCATAGGGACGTGCAGCGCTGCTCAGCAGATCGATGAGAACACGATCGTTGTTACTGCTACTAGTTTGCTGAACATGACTCAGCAGCAGATGCCTCCAATTCGGATTCAGCCTTTGTGTCCTTGGAACTTTCCGCCTGATGCGGCTGCTAGAGCGGACGGTCTAGCCAACAATGATTCTCCGTTCTATCAGTGTGGATATAGTCCTGATCAGGGCGGAGGCGTTGGCAACTTTAGCAGTGGCACAGCTTGTTTTACGACGTGCGATTTGAGTTCTGCCTCATGCATACAACGGCTCGGAAGCGAGAGTGCGCCTATACCTATTCTTCAGGATCTTTCGAGTAGGCACACCGGTCGATTTGGTGGATTCGACTATATGCCAATACAAAATGTTGGCATGTCGAGGTCGTACGTCACAGGTCAATGGGAGCTGATAATCAACGCCACCAATGAGGCGCGCTATGGCGATTATGTTCCGATGTGCTACGGTACTACTTGGGTCGAGCCAGAGATCATGGGCGTCTTTGGCGATGGAAACTATACTTGGTTCGAGATGATGCTTTGCTTTGGCGTCGTAGACAGCATTACGCAAGTCATACTAAATGGCGACGTGATAGCGCAACTTGCTGCAGATTATGCGGACAGGCCGACTAATGTAATAGATAGTGCGACCGTGACTAATGACGCAAAGGACAACTTCTGGTTCACCGTAAACACGGGTCAAAGGAGCGGGTCGCCTAATGCTGAGGTAGGTTGGGTGACTAAGGGCGATCCGTACGGGAGCGTCGCAGCCATAGGCTTGCAGATTTTAACGCAGCTTGCTGCGTCATCGACGTTGCCTCAATGTCAGGTACTCCTGACCGCAGGGCAGCTTCGTGTGTATACTACGCCTACGGCGTACACATTTCAGGCCACAAGTAATCCTGCGTGGATTTTGCTAGATCTTTTGATTCAGGCTACTTGGCGGTACGACAACATCGACATTCAGTCTTTTATCAATGCTGCGGCCGTTTGCGACGTTCAGATATACTTCAATAGCCTCAACGGTGATTATCAAAACTATTACAATGAAGTAGGTGATCCGGAGTATCTTAGGTATTCGGTAGGGTTTACGATTAAGCAAAGGACTTCTATCGGAGAGTTGATTCGCGGCGTTCGGAATTCGATGCGGGCCATGTTGTTCTTTGATTTTTCGTCTGGTTTGCTAAAAGTCATGTGCCGGCAGACCATAGCCGATCAGCAACCGTCGCCTATCACTGGCTCCAACTACAATGAGCCGGTCCCATCCGTCACTGCCGGGGGAGATGTTACGACAGGGTACGTTTCGTACTTGTTCGATGAAAACAGTATCAGAAAAACGGACGACAATAAGACTACGCTTCGCGTCTATCAGAAAGGTTACCAAGAGACGCCGAACAAAGTCACGAACTATTTCTTTGATAGGGAAAACCAGTACAACCAGGACATTTCAACGATCATCGACGTTGAGGATGTGAATAGGATTCAGGCCGAAGTTGCTGGCAATTTTAACCTTGTAGGTCCGCAAACGTACGATCACATCAACCGTGTGACCGACACTTGGTTCTCTGAGAACTATCGCGGAAATGCGCGACTAGACTACGAAGGCTCTTATATAGGTGACACGGGCGGAACCATAATGGTAGACTTCGAAACGTCTGTTAAGGCGATACATCTTGAAGTCGGGCAGATCGTACTTTTTTATGACGCTCAGACCGGCATCGGTGGAGGTCTAGGCGTTACTCCCGGTCAATCGTTTCGTGTTGTAAAAATTCAGCCATCGACAAATTTTGAGACTGCTAAGATTACCTTGCAGTGGCACAATGATAACTGGTACCAGGACACGTATGGTCAGGGAGCGCATCAACCGATATACAAGAACACGCTTTCTGCGCCGAATAGGCCTCCATACCCGTGGCGGGCTGGCACTAACGCTGGCGATGAGGACGACATCTATTTTGAACCTACTGATTATACATTTCTTCCTTTTTTCGGATACACCAACAGCCTAAACATAAATGGCCCTTACCCTTCGAATCTGGTGATTTACGGATATCTTCCGCCAAACAGTTTCTTGAGCACTCCTCGAATGCCCAAGTTGGCTCTTCTTGGTGCGGCTGGTACGGGCGGGCAGTTCGCCGGTAGCGCTTCAGTCATTTGCGCCATTGCGTCTAATTTAGTTACGGCGTCTTTTGGGCCAGACGGTATTTACGACGGAAATATTAGCGTGGGCGACGATATTGAGATAATCAATCCGTATGCGATGTCTGCTCTGTCTAATCTTGCAGCGGCATATTTACCGCCGGGATACAACGAGCCTGAATACGCTGTTCAAGCTTGGCCAGATGATCCATTAGGCTATTCTGTGTTTGCGGGATTAACCGCGGATACGATGACGTTCCAATTTCAAGCTACAGGAACTCCAGCTGGTTTGGATCTTACGAGCCAATATCAGGTAGCTGGAATTGGTCCTCCTGATGTGGCGTATTCTAGTCTCAGGTTTAGGATTCGGCGCGCTTATCAGGTGGGCGTGTGCAACTTTGATTGTGTTTCTGCTTCATTTTCTTCGGGCACCAGCAGCCTTATCATCGCATCGATGGGGCAGGACCTTCCGACGAATATTTTTGCGGGAAGGGAGATATCTTCCCTAGGAACTGAACCCTTCTTTCAGGGGATTACTATAGGCGGCACCTTCAGCGGCACCACTAATCTTACGGCTTTCGTGATAGCAAATCGCAAAGTGTTCGGAAATAATTCTAACACGATATACGTAGATGATCCGGGCGGCGCGTTCCAATACCTAATACCGATAAACCCTTTCGTGCCTCAACCCCAGGCTCCTTCGATTTTTACCATACGATTATTGCCAACGTTCGGTTCAGACTCGAAAGGAAACTATTTTAGTGACCCGTTAATGATTTTTGCTGTTGGTCCTCCTACGCCGCTGCAAGTGATCGGTTGCGTAACAAACGCGACTAATGCTAACCCAATAGTCGTAACTTTTGATACTCCTGGTTTTACCGTTGAATCGGGTATGCTGATGGTAATACAGGGTGTTCAGGGAAATACCGCAGCCAACGGGTATTTTGTCGTTGACGACGTTTCAGGAAACACGGCTACATTGGTTGATGCTCAGACTCTTGCGAATGCTGTTGGAAACGGTGCTTTTACAGGGAACGGACTGCTATTTTATGCTCTTCCAGGATACGTCAACTATTACTTTAGTCCGTACAACGCAGCTTCTCAATTGGCTTTCATATTTGCTGGAACAGGCCGCGGGACGTTTGCTTCTATATCTAGCGTAGGTCTTGACGGCAAGATATATATTTCGGGAGATTGGCCGGTTACGCCCGATAGCACGTCTAGGCTAATAATTGTTGACCAAGAGTACATTTATGATCAAGCTTCGTCACCGTTGAACATTCCGCTCTTTGGTATTGCGGGTGAGTTCTATATCGACACTTCGGGTTTTCCTAAGAATCAGCCTATCCTCGTTCAGGTCGCGAAGCAGGCAGCTGACGGAGTAACTCTTAGCTCGTCGGTTCACGACCAGTACTTGGACATGTTCATATTTAACAGGTTCATTTTTGACGGGTCGATTACGATAAACATCCAAGGAACTCTGGCTATTGGAAGCAATCAAGGGCAGCCTGCTACAGTATCGGATCATGCTCTACCAATAGTCGTCGTGGTGCAACTAGGTACCGCTGCAGACGCGGGTGTTACTGTGAACGTGAATTCGGGCGGCGTCTTGATTGCTTCGGTGGTTGTTCAAGCTGGAAAAACGGTAGCTGAAGGTAACGTTTATATGCAGACCTATTCGCCCGGACTTGCTACCACTGATATCTCATTGATCCCGAGGTACGCTAGGCTACTCGCGGCGCAACCGATAACTATCGATGTCACGTCGGTAGGAAGCACCGTGATAGGTGCAGATTTAACTGTGACGATACACTACATCAATCAGGCTGCTGGCCTTGGGACGAACTATTAAAGGGTAGATGTCTACAGCAATTCAGAAACTTGACCCGCGCTATAGCATGTACCTGAAAGGCTTTGACCGGAGGGGAGCCGCAGGCGCGCTTACTGCTGCCACTGCTAACAGTTTTCAGGTGTCGGGCAATTGGGCGGATCAGGTCGATTTTGTCGTGCTGATGATCGTTGACGCCGACGACCTGTACGGGCACCTTTACACGACGAAATATCTTCCCGACTTCTCGCTAACTGATGTAGTGCTGGACTACGATCTCGCGCTCACGGACGTGTACGCGCCCACGTCGGTTAAGTTCGACTCGTTGCAAGCAGGGCAGCTCAGTTACATCACCGCAGCGGGAGTCTCCGGAGCAACCCCCCTGGCTCCCTTGGTAACGTCGGCTTCAGGCGGATCTACTGCTTCAGTACAAGTTTCTATAAACAACACGAATACGAACGCCTCTGCGTCTTTTACGCTAGGTTGCTTTGGGAACTTCTATATCACGTCTACGGGCTACACCGCCCCGGCCGATATAGCTGGAAACTTTGAATACCAGGTCAACAACGCGATGTACGATTTTTGGGGTCTCGCAATGGTCCCGTTGTTCATAGCTGACATCGTCCTTGGTAGCTACACTAATCAGTTCGTCATATGCGCAGGAAGGAGCGCCTTCGCTAATACTGAAGGCGCTACGCAACCGCCCACTCAGTTTTCGTTCGCCGGAGCTGTGCTGACCATCACCAAAGCTAACCTGTTTGGCACGTTAGGCGGCGGGGGGACGTACGATTATAGATCACTGGTGGGTTTTTGGGGCGTAAAGCCTGGAGACTACGTGTTGGTCTTGCTGGCTGCAGGTGGGCCATATGAACGGCACACCGTTGCGTCAGTCACTTCTCCGTGGGAAATAACCTTGGATAGCGCGCCGGCTTCTACTCCTGTCATGGTAGTTTGGCCGCTGTACGCCCAGGACGGAAATACTTTTCAGTTTTGGCTCAACACGAACTCTCCTAGCTCTACCTTTACCGCTGGGCCTAACACGGGGACGAATTTATATCCTAAGTTGGCGGGGGGAGCTGAGCTTACTACGTTTCACGTGCACGTCGATTTTACGGCATTAGGCATCGACTCGCTTAGGCAAGCTTGGCTAACGTTTGGTCCGCTGCTAAATATTGACGATACCAATGATGACGCGACGATCCAACCGTTTGCAACCATTGACTGGAGTGCGGTGTTT
>CAIYDQ010000060.1 GCA_903925075.1 uncultured Geobacter sp. | reverse complement strand
AGCTTCATGGTCTCGACGATGGCCACCACCGTCTCCGCCTCCACGCGGCTCCCCACCTCCACGAAAGCCGGCGACCCCGGCTTGGGCGAGCGGTAAAAGGTCCCAAGCAATGGGGTCCGCACCTCGGCAAGCCCCTCCGCCACGGCGGCGGCCGACTTGGATGCTGCGGCCGACTTGCATGCGGCCGCCGCCGGGGCGGAGCTCCCCGTCGCCGGCTGCAACATATTGGGCGCGGAAAGCTCCTGCTCCGCCCGAGTCCATTCGTCCTCCGCGCTGCGGCGCAGCGACAGTTTGAAACGGTCGGTCTGGAGATTAAATTCGTGGAAGCTCGTGGTGTTGAGAAGTTGCAGGATATCCTGCACGTCGTCGTTGTTCAGTTTCATTGGCAAAACCTCTATTGATGGAATAAGAGCCTCAGGCGCTCGCCAGCCGGCTGAAGGTCAGCACCTGCTCGGTGACCGCGTCGGCGAACTGTTCGTCGTTGATGTGGTAGGGAAACTCCACCACGGGCACCCCGGCTGGCATCGCTTTTTTCAGGTGCGCGGCGAATACCGGCGGCAGGGTGGTGTCGTGCAGATGCCCCTGCTCGCTGTCGTGGGCGGAAAAACCGAGCAGCGGCACGTAAAAGGTCACCGGTCCTTTGGCCTCCCCGATCAGCTCCGCCATATGCTCGGCCAGGCGCTTGAATTCCGCGGCTTCCGAGCGCACCGCCGTCAGGGCCGCGTTGTGGATGTGGTAGCGCTTGCCGGGGAAGCGCGCCAGGGCGTCCTCCATCGGGCCGGCCACCAGGAAATCGATGTTGCCGGGGGCGAAGATAGTGGGCACCCCCTTGGCCAGCGCCGCCTTGCAGCGGTCCGGTCCCGCGCTGCATAAACCCTGGTGGAGAAAATCGTTCACCTCTACGAGCGACAGGTCCACGGCGACCGCGACGTTCTGGTCCCTGACGATCTCGTCCATGATCATGCCGCCGGTCCCCAGGGTATGGAACACCATGACCTCGAAGCCGTGTCCCTCCAACGACTGGCGAATGCGCGCCGTGCATTTATCGGTGGTGCCCAGGGTGGAGATCGCCACCAGCGGTTTGTCGGAAGCCACCGAAGCCCGGTAGCCGTGAGCCATGCCGGCCACGGCCAGGGCGCCGTTTCGAAACACGCTGCGGGTGACGGTATTCAGGCCTGCGATGTCGCAGACCGAATTGACCATGACGATGTCCTTGGTGCCGACGAAACCCTTGGTCATGCCCGAGGCCATGGTGGAAACCATCACCTTGGGGAGACCGAAGGGGAAAGCGCGCATCAGCGCGGTACCCAAAGTGGTGCCCATGGAGCCTCCGGCCCCGAGGATGCCGCTAAATCCCACGCGCTTGTGCAGTTCCAAGGCGCACTTGATGGCCCCCTCAATCATCACCGCCTGGCACTTCCCCTCGTGGTTGAGCGCGCGGATCTCTTCCATGGTGGTCCCGGCCGCGGCGGCGATCTGGTCGGGAGTTATCGCCGCGCCGCCGTCGATGCTCTTGCGGATGCTGGCGTCCAGCAGATAGACCTCCACCCCGCTCTCGGTAAGACAGTCGCTGACGAAGCGGGTCTCCTGCTCCTTGGTATCCAGGGTCATCATCAACAGCACCTTCGGTTTAACTACCATGTCCTTATCCCCCCTATTGTTGGTCGCACCGCAGTGCCTGTTGGTGGTCGGAGCGCTCCGGCGCCGGGCGCCGTCGCATCGCAGTCGACGGCGCGGCGCATTGCCGCTCATTGCCTTCTTAGCTTTGCTAACAGCGTGCCAATCTCAAATTCAACGCAATTCAAGCAAGTTAGAGCATTCAGCTCGTAGAGATCAGGATTGGCGGCATCACGGTTGGAAACGGCGGATCTAAGCTTCTGGGGAAGCCGCTCGAATGCCGGAACGGTCAACCTGCCGATTTCGCAGGATAATTGAATGTCCGGTCCGGATCGCTCATTTTCCCTGGCAAGAGCCGACGACGATGCTGTCGGCAAATAACCTACCATTTCGGCTAGTTGAGGCGAATGAGCGATCGGAGGGGCGTGCGCTACCAATAGTGATAGCGCCGAGACCCTGATGTTACGAAAGTACACGCGCCGAGGACTCCCCCTCCCCTTGCGGCTACTGCCGTTTAGGAAGAGGCTCGACCGGATCAAATGCCCCTCCTCTTTAATGGGGTTGGGGAAGGTTCTGTAGGTCGCGTTGAGGCACGAAACGCGACGTTGCGGTGCCGGCGTCGGTGGTGCTGTTGCGTTTCACGGTGCACCCGTTCAACGCAACCTACGCATCTGCAAAAAGCACGCTCATCGGTACAAGGGGTGGGGAGATCCAACTAGCACCTCCCCCCGGAGGGGGGAGGTTGGGATGGGGGAAGGGCCAGGGAGGGGTAAAACCGAAGCCGACGAGGCGGAACCGGCCATGAGCAAGGAATCTGCGGCCGGTTACGCGTACACCGTCTCTCCGTCTTCGGTTTTCACCACGGTGTGGAAGATGCCGGGAATCGGCGTGATCCTGTCCGAGCATTTGCCCGGAAAGGCGAAGCGCGCCTGCCAGTGCAGGGCGAAGCGAAGGGCCTCCATGCCCGGATACCTGCTTTCCACGTACTCGACCAGTTCGTCGCCGGTGGTAGCGTTGGCCATGGCGGCGTCGAAATCGTCCAGATACTTGAACATGAACTCGATCGCGGTGCTGCCGTCGGCCACGAATTTGTCCATGGGGACGTGGCCGGGAATCACCAGCAACGGCTCCATCGCCTGCAGCCTCCTCAGGTCCGCTCTCCACAACTCGCGCCTGGCCGCGTCGCTCTCGATGGTCCAGGGATGGGCGCAATGGAAAACCGTATCCGAGGGTATCGCCGCGCGGAGCGAGGGAATCCAGACCAGCGTCTCGTTGGCCTGGTCGGCCTGCCAGCCGTCGGAAAGCTCCAGCACGTGCCCCTCGATCTCCAGCCTGTTTTCGGCGAGCGGCATGGGGAAATGGAGCCGGTCGGGAACGTTTTTTCCGAAGAGCCTTCCCCACAACTGGACCTTGTCGTCCGCGCTGTAGACGACGTCCCTGGTCACGCTTTGCAGCGCCACGACCTTGGCCTCGGGGAACGCGTCCTGCACGATCTTGGAGCAGAAATGGTGGTCGGGGTGGAACTCGGGAATGATCACGTGGGTGAGGTTTCTGCCGGTTTCCATAATGCCGGCGACCAACCTGTGCGCATCGCTTTTCAGGAAAGCCGTGCTTACCAGGATTGCGTCGCGTTTCCCGCAGATGAGAGTCGAATTGCTGTTGAATCCGTAGAAGCTGTGGAAGAATATTTTCAGTTCCAAGGCATCGGGATCGGCGTTCTTGATGGTGATCTGGTTGTGGAGGGTGTCGGTGATGTTTTTGCCGAAACAGATTTCCGGCGTATTGGCGTGTTCCTGAGTCATCTGCGTCTCCTTTTCCTGTTTAGCGACGGTGTCTTTAAAGCGTGCGCATGCCGCCGTCCACCACCATGGCGTGCCCGGTGACGAACGAGGCCGCGTCGGAACTGAGCCAGATCGCCGCCTCGGCGACTTCCGCCGGGGTTCCCCTGCGCTTCATCGGTTTCAGCGAAAGGATGAACTGCTCAAGATCGGCCTTTGGCCCCCCGGTAAAACGGTTGGCCATGTCCGTGTCGATCAGCCCGGGGCAGATGGCGTTCACGCGGATGTTGTGCGCGGCGTTTTCCATGGCCGCGGTTTTGGTCAAGCCGAGCACGCCGTGCTTGGCCGCGCTGTAGGGGGCGAGTCCGGGAAAGCCGCCCAGCCCCGCCACCGACGAGAGATTGACGATGGAGCCGCCTCCCCCTTTGATCATCTGTTGGAGCTCGGCCTTCATGCAGAGCCAAGTGCCTTTGAGGCAGACCCCCACCACCGTGTCCCAGTTTTCCTCGCTGCACTCGGCAAGCGGCATCAAGGTCCCTTCCACCCCCGCGTTGTTGCAGGCGTAGTCGAGTTTGCCGAAGGCATCCAGGCAGGCCTTCATCATTTTATCCACGTCCGCCGCCCGGGAAATGTCCGCCTGCACGAACAGCGACTCTCCGCCGGCGTCCCTGATCAACCGGGCGGTTTCTTCGCCGGCTGATGAGTTTCGTTCGGCGACCAGCACCTTCGCGCCCTCGCGGGCATACTGCAGGGCGATTGCGCGCCCCATGCCGGCGCCGGCGCCCGTCACCAGCGCGACCTTCGACAACATCGATTTTGCCTCCATATGGATCTCCTCCCGTCGTTGTATTAAAGTACGATTTCTTTCGGCATCGTCGCGTCTCGCCGTTGTCCGAGGCTACAGCTTGAACTGCGACATGAGACCTTGCAGGCGGTTGGCCAGTCCGGAAAGCTGCATGGTGGCCGCCGCCGATTCCCGGGCGCCGCGCGAACTGCCGTGGACCACCCGTGTCATCTGCAGGATGTTGCTGGTGATCTCGGTGGTGGTGGCGCTTTGCTCCTCCGCCGCCGTGGCGACCTGGCTCACCTGCATCGCCACGTCGTCGATTTTTTCGATGATCGCCCGCAAGGCATCGCCCGACCTGGCGGCGTCCTCGGTACCGCGGCCGACCTGGGCGACGCCGTCCTCCATCACGGCTACCGCCTTTTTGGTCTCGCTTTGAATATTCCTGATCATGGCGCCGATTTCCTTGGTCGCCTTGGTGGTCCTCTCGGCCAGGGCGCGCACCTCGTCGGCCACCACGGCGAACCCGCGCCCCTGCTCGCCGGCGCGGGCCGCCTCGATGGCGGCGTTCAAGGCCAAAAGGTTGGTCTGGTCGGCGATATCCTCGATGGTGGAGACGATCTCCCCGATCTGCTCGGAGCAGGCGCCCAGCGACGAAACCGAGATCGCCGAAAGGGTGGTGTTGGCCGCGATCAGCCTCATACCGGCGATGGTCGACTCGACGACCGCCGCGCCGGTGACCGCCGCCGAGTTGGCCTGATGGGAATTGTCCGCCGCGAGGTTGCAGTTTTGCGCGATATCGGTGATGGTGGCGGCCATCTCCTCGCTCGCCGTCGCCAGCGTGCCCGCCTTGGCCGCCATCTCTTCGTTGGCGGCGGCAAGGCTTTGCGAAGTGGCGGACAAAAGTACGCACGAGGAGGCGACTTCTCCCGCCGTCTGCGCCACCTGGCCGATGATCCCGTGAATCTTATCCAGGAAGGTGTTGAACAGCCGGCAGACCTCGCCGATCTCGTCTCTGCCCGTGATCGACAGGCGCCGGCTCAGATCGCCCTCGCCCTGGGCCATGTTTCTCAGCATCCCGGTTATTTCGCCGATGGGGCGCAGAATGCTGCGCGACAAGGACCAGTTGAGAATCGCCAGGATGCCCCCGGCCACGAAGACCACCAGGATCAGGGTCACCATCCTGATCCGGAAAAAATCGTAACCGGACATCATGCTTTTTTCCGAGAACCGGTCCAGCTCTCCCCTCATCAGGTTGCTTTGCGCCTCGATCTCCCTGCCGGCTACGGCTATCTTTTCCATGTTGGCCTGGAACTCGAGCACCAGATCGCGGATGCGCGTGTTGGCCGCCAACGTCTTCTCCGCGAGCGCGGCGAAGGGAGTGCCGGCGAGCTTGCGTTTGTCGGAAACGGTGTTGCTGATGGCCGTATCGAGGTAGGAAAGTATTTCTTTGCGCTTGGCGCTGTCCGTCTTCATGCGCTGAAAAAGGAGCTGGATGTTGTGGTTGACTCCGCTATTCACCGACGCGCCGGCCAGAACCGCGCGCATCAGGCCCGAAACCGAGCGCTCCTTTGCCGGATCGACCAGTTGCGCGCTGGTTTGCGCGATGAATCCGTCCGACGCCTCGATGGAGAAGTTGGTCAGTTTCATCACCTCGTCTTCTATCTCCGCGTTGCGCCGAAACAGCTTGGTCGACTCCAGCAGCACCGCCGACATCCTGTTCATCGGCGCCAGCAGGCTCCCTCCTATGGGGAGTTTGTCGAGGCGGCCGGTCTGCTCGCGCAGATCGGCATCGACCTTTTTGAATTCCTCCTGACCGCGCAAAAAGAGCTGGATATCTATGGTGAGGGCTTGCAGGCGGCCGATCATCGCCCCCATCTGTTTGGTCTGCTCGCGCCTGGTCCTGACTTCGTATTCGCTGGAGAGGTAGCAAAAGCCCACCACCACCAATAACAAAACCTGCAAAATGACCGGCACCTTCAGTTTGGCTGCAATGCTGGATAAAAAGCCCACGTTAATTACCTCTTACACTCGACGAAAAGCGTTGGAACCGATCAGCTGCCGACCGTGACCACGACCTTGCCGAAATGCGATCCTTGGGCCTGATAGCCGTAGGCCTGTTTCGCCTCCTCGAAAGCGAAACTGCGCCCGATGACCGGCTTGAGAGCGGCGCCGGTAAGGGCGCGGTTCATGGAGGCGAACATCTCGCCCGACCCCACGAAGATCCCCTGCAGGCGGACCGCCCGGCCGATGATCGGCCGCGGATCGATCTGGCCCAGGCCGGCAAGGACGCCTATGATGGCGATGAAGCCGCCGACCCGCACCGACTTGATGGATTTTTCCAAGGTACCGGCGCCGCCCACCTCCACGACCATGTCGACGCCGCGGCCGCCGGTCGCCTTCAAAACCTCCAGCTCCCAGTCGGGCGTGCTGCGGTAATTGATGAGCGTATCCGCGCCCAGCGCCTTGGCGCGCGCCAGTTTTTCGTCGCTGCTGGAAGCGATGATCACCTGAGCTCCGTGAAGCTTGGCGAATTGCAGCGCGAACATGGAGACGCCGCCGGTGCCAAGCAGCAGCACCGTATCGCCGGCGCGCACGCGCCCCGTCTCGACCACTGCGTTCCACGCGGTGACCCCGGCGCAGGGAAGCGTCGCGGCTTCCTCGAAGCTCAGGTGCCCCGGGGAATGAATGACGCCCGCCTCGGGAAGCACCACGTACTCCGCCAGCATGCCGTCGGCCGTCCCGCCCAGCGCCCGGCCGGAGACGTCCGCCGGGATGGCTCCGCCGCTCCACCCCTGAAAGAAGGTGCCGGCGACGCGCTCGCCGACCTGGAAACGTGAGACCCCCGCGCCGATGGCCACCACCTCGCCCGCGCCGTCTGAGAGCGGCACCAGGGAGGCGTCCTGCCTGGCCGGGTATTTGCCTCCCGCGATCAGCAGATCGCGGAAATTGAGAGAGGTCGCCCGCACCCGGATCTTCACCTCTCCGGGGCCGGCCTCGGGCTCCGTTCGCTCCCTGTTCAACAGCAGGCCGTCCGCTCCGATCGTTTCCCTAAGTTCGTATGCGTTCATCGATGTTCTCCCCTTTGGGCGGCTTACTGCAGGTGGGCGGGCACGATCAGTTCCGGCTCGGTGCACGACTTTATTTCCTCGAGGGTGCAGCCAGGCGCGATCTCCACCAGCAGCAGGCCGTCCGCGGTCACGTCCAGCACCGCGCGGTCGGTGATGATGCGATTCACCACCCCTTGGCCGGTGAGCGGCAGCGAGCATTTATTCAGGATCTTCGGCTCGCCGTGCTTGTTGGCGTGATCCATGACCACCACGATGCGCTTGGCGCCGTACACCAGGTCCATGGCGCCCCCCATCCCTTTCACCAGCACGCCCGGAATCATGAAATTGGCCAGGTCGCCGTTGGCCGCCACCTCCATGCCGCCCAGGATGGCCAGGTCGATGTGTCCGCCGCGGATCATGGCGAACGACTCGGCGCTGCTGAACAGGGAGGCGCCGGCGGCCATGGTGACGTACTGCTTCCCGGCGTTCACCAGGTCGATGTCCTCTTCGCCCGCACGGGTCGGAGGCCCCATGCCGAGCAGCCCGTTCTCCGACTGAAACATCACCTGCTTGTCCGCCGGCAGGTAGTTGGCCACCATGGTCGGAATGCCGATCCCCAGGTTTACGTAATTGCCGTCCGCGATCTCCAGCGACGCCCGTTCAGCTATCTGTTCCCTTGTCCACGCCATAATAGTTTCTCCCCTGGTTGTTAGGTGGTTACGCCCTGCACTCGATGATGCGCTGCACGTAGATGCTGGGCGTATGGATCTGCTCCGGCACCAGTTCGCCGATTTCCACCAGCTCCTCGACTTCCGCGATGGTGACGATGCCCGCCGCGGCCATCATGGGATTGAAGTTCATCGCCGTCCGTCGATAGATCAGGTTGCCCAGCCGGTCCCCGCGGTGCGCCTTGACCAGGGCGAAATCGGCCCTGAGGCCCGTTTCCAGCAGGTATTCCTTGCCGTCGAAAACGCGGGTTTCCCTCCCCTCGGCGATGATGGTCCCCGCGCCGGCGCGGGTGTAAAAAGCGGGTATCCCCGCCCCTCCCGCCCTGGCCCGCTCGGCGATGGTCCCTTGCGGAACCAGCTCCACCTCCACTTCCCCGGCAAGGTATTGCCGCTCGAATTCGGGATGTCCCCCCAAATAGGAACAGATCACCTTCTTGATCTGCCGGCTCTTCAGCAGGGTTCCCAAGCCGAAATCCGCTTCCCCGCAGTTGTTGGAAATGATGGTCAGGTCCTTCACCCCCTTGTCCTGCAACCCCTTTATCAGCGCGCAAGGGGTTCCCACCGGCCCGAACCCGCCGACCAGCAGGGTTGCGCCGTCATTGATGCCATCCACAGCCTCTGCAACAGATGTGTAAACGCTCATTTCACTTGCCTCCGGTTTATATGTGACGATGTAGCCGTGCCGCGAAAGGGACGCTGAAGCGGCAGGGCTGCGAATAAACTCTCCTCCACCTTTGCTAACTGCGTGCCATTTAATTTTACGATGCATTATCGGCTAGTTAGCTGCACTGGAGGTAAATTGGAGGGCGCAGGTGGGCGGCGGGGGCAACTGCATGTTACCAATCGTGATGTCGGGTAAGCGAAGTGTTACCAAAATACCCAGACCATGAGCGAACCGCCGGGGCTTTTCCGGCTGCAGCGGGGAAATCGACCCGACCGCGGCAATAACGCTGTTGAGTTGTCTAACAATGTTTGATATATTCCCGCGCATTCCTCCTCCATTTCCAAGGACCTCAGCTGCAAGACTGCTGCAAAACCGCTACGAATAACAACCCAGGGAAAGTCATGAATAACGTTGTTTGCATATATCGGGCGGCGATTATGGTCGCGGTCCTGACCTCCCTTTTTTCCGGCTCGCAGGCGCGGGCGGCGATCAAAAGCGAAATTGTGGTGGGAAGCCAGCTCCCTTTGTCCGGCTCGCTATCCGGAGTGGGCAGGGAGCAGAAATGGGTCTACGAAGAAGCCGTCAAGGACGTCAACGCCAAAGGCGGCATCTTTGTGAAGGAGTACGGCAGGAAGCTGCCGGTGCGGCTGGTGGTCGAGGACGACGAGTCGAACGCCGGGCAGTCCGTGCGCGCGGTGGAGCGGTTGATCAAGGTCCACAAAGTGGACATGCTGCTCAGCGGCTTCGTCGAGAACGACGGCGTCATTCCCGCCTGCGCGACGGCGGAGAAGTATCGGAAGTACTATCACGCGACCATCTCTTTCGTCCCCTCCTGGCTGAAGCACAAGTTTCAATACTCGACCCTGTTTTTCTTCGACCTGGAACAGGGGGTTGCGGTCCCTTTCCAGTTGTGGAACAGCATGCCCAGCGCGCAGCGTCCGAAAAAACCGGCGCTGCTGTTCGAGGACACCCCCGACGGACGGGTCATGTCCGGCCTGTTCCAGTCCATGGCCAAAAGATACGGCTACAACTTGGCCCTCTCCGATTCCCTTCCTGCCGGGGCCAAGGACTATTCGGCGGAGATCGCGAAGGCCAAAGCCGCCGGTGTGGACGCGATCCTCATCTTCGCCGCGGACACCGACTGCATAAACTTCGTGCGCCAGATGAAAAAACACAATTTCAGCGTCGGCTATTTCCACGGCTGGAAGGGCGCCTGGTCCGGCAATTTCTGGAAGGAACTAGGCAAGGACGCCCAGTACATCATCTGCGACGGCTTCTGGTCCATGGACTTCCCCTTCCCCGGCGCCAGGGAGTTGGGCGAGCGCCATCGCAAACGTTTCGGCCAAAGCTCGGTGACCATAGGATGCACCTATGCCTTGGCGCAGATCCTTTGGCAGGCCATCGAGAAAGCGGGGACGCTGGACAGCAGGAAAGTCCGCCAGGCCGTGCTGAACAGCCGCTTCGAGACGGTCATGGGGCCGGTGAAGTACCAGCACAACGGAGTCGCCATTTTCGTCAATACCGCCAGTCAGTGGATGAACGGAAAGCAGGAGTTGGTGTATCCGTTCAAATGGGCCAGAGCCACGGTAAAGCCGGCCCCGCCCTGGGGCGATAGGAATTAAATCCGTGTGAACTTTAGTAACACCGCGCTCCGCGCCTATCACAAACAGTAACAGCCTTGCATCCCTCTTTTCGCCGGCTCCGACTAACGCCGTCCCTGCGCGCCCCCTCCCCTGCTGCGCCAACAAAATTTCTGCTATTACGCACAGATGCCCCCCGTCGGCGCGCGCCGGCGCCAGCCGCCGATCAACCGGACTTTCCATTCCGCACCCCCATCTACGGTTTAAAACCTATGTTTATGCTTTGCGCGCCATCGACCCCGCCGCACTCCACCTTTTTGTCAACCTGCTGTTTTCACTGCATTTCGACTTTGGCACGCTGTTAGCAAGATCGACAGAAGCGATTCCCGATGCTGAGGTCCGCTGCGCAGCCGCTTAGATCATTTCCACAGCTGCAACCCCAGGAGGTAAAAAATGAGTCGTTTTATTGCCCTGCCCAAGGGCGTGACGGAAGAAAACTTCGCCAAGGCCATCAGGGAATACCGCGGGCTGCTCGGAGACGACAGGGTGCGCACCGACGCCGCCTCGCTGCACTCCTATACGAAAATCATGTTCCCGGAAAGCCAGGAACTGCACACCCCTTCGGCGGCGATTTATCCGACCACGGTGAAAGAGGTCCAGAAGATCGTGGCCATCGCCAACAGCTACAAGACCCCGTTATGGATCATAAGCACGGGGAAGAACTTCGGCTACGGCACCGCGGCACCAGCCACCAGGGGGCAGATCGTGCTCGACCTGAACATGATGAACAAGATCATCCAGGTCGACGAGGAGTTGGGGTACTGCGTGGTGGAACCGGGCGTTACCTATTACGACCTGCAGGAGCACTTCAAGAAACACAAGATCAACCTGTGGCTCGACGTCCCCTCCCCCTCTACGATCGTCGGCCCGGTCGGCAACACCGCCGACCGCGGGGTCGGCTACACCCCCTACGGCGAGCACTTCCTCTTTTCCTGCGGGATGGAGGTGGTGCTGGCCAACGGCGACGTCGTTCGCACCGGCATGGGCGGGATGCCTAATTCCACCAGCTGGCAGTCCTTCAAATGGGGCTACGGCCCTTACCTGGACGGGCTTTTCACCCAGTCGAACCTGGGCATCATCACCAAGCTGGGATTCTGGCTGATGAAGCCCCCCCCGCCGGGAGGCTACTTCCCCTTTTGCATGAAATTCCCCAAGACCGAGATGCTGCCGGACATCATCAAGACCTTGATGCCGTTGCGCCTGAGCCAGATCATCCCCAACGCCTGCGTGGTGGTGAACCCGCTTTTGGAGGCGGCCTGCTACTGCACCTACGACAAAAACGGCAAACCGACCAACAGGGATTCGTTCTACAAGGGGAAAGGGATACTCCCCCCCCAGGTCATCCAGCAGATCATGGACAAGACCAAGGTCGGGGCCTGGACCTTCTATGCCGCCCTCTACGGCTCCCCCGAGCAGATCGCCATGAACTGGAAGTACGTTTCCGGCTCCTTCAAGGCCAAGTTCGGCAAGCAGGTGGAGATCATCACCGAAAAGGAGGCGGGCGACGATTCCAACTTCGAGTTCCGCAAAAAGATGATGATGGGGAAATGCACCCTGGCCGAGTTCGCCTACTACAACTGGAGAGGCGGCGGAGGCTCCATCTGGTTCGCCCCGGTGGCGGCGGCCCGCCCCTCCGAGTGCGACAGGCAGGTGAAACTCGCCACCGAGATCCTCAACAAGCACGGCTTCGATTACTTAGCCGAGTTCATCGTCGGCTGGCGCGACATGCACCACGTCATCGACCTGCTCTACGACCGCAATCATCCGGAAGAGACCAAGAGGGCGTATCGGTGCTTCGACGAGTTGATCGCCGTTTTCGCCAAAAACGGCTACGGATCGTACCGCACCAATCCCGCCTTCATGGAGAAGGTGGCCGATACCTACGGGCCGCAGATGCGGAAAATTCACCACACCTTGAAAAAGGCGCTCGATCCCAACAATATCCTGGCGCCCGGCAAGTCCGGAATTTCGCTGGGTTGACGGTCCAGGAGCCGAGGAGATGCAGATGAGCGAAGCTGACGGGAAATATCGGGTGAAGCTGCTGGGGATTGAGGACTATCAAGCCCTGGTGGCCTGCCAAAGCGCCTGCCCCCTGGAAACGGACACCAAGAGATACGTGAAGGCCATCGCCGATGGCGATTACGAGAAGGCGTATCTGGTCGCCCGGCAGACCAACCCGCTGGTGTCGGTCTGCAGCAGGGTTTGCACCGCCCCCTGCGAGAAGTCCTGCCGCAAATCGGGCGAGGGACATCCGGTGGACATCCGGGCGCTGAAGCGCTTCGCCGGCGACCGGCACGGCGCGGCCTCGCCCCGAGAGATCATCAAAAAGCTGGAGCGGTTATCGACGCGCGCGGACTGGCGGGGCGACCGGACGGGGAACCACATCCTGACCATGTCCAGGATCGGCGCTGCCAGAGACCAGGCGGGAGCCGCGCAGGCCCGGGCCCGCGTGGCCGTGGTGGGTTCCGGCCCGACCGGCCTGTCGGCCGCACACGATCTGGCCGTGCTCGGCTATCGAGTCACCATCTTCGAGGCGGCCCCGCTCCCCGGCGGCATGCTGAGGACCGGCATTCCGAGCTTCCGGCTTCCCAAGGAGATCCTCCAAAAGGAGATACAGGCCATCCTGGAACTCGGGGTCGAACTGAAGCTGAACACCGCCATCGGAGCGAAGCTGTCCCTGGCCGAGCTGCGCGAGCAGGGGTACCAGGCGGTGTTCGTCACCATCGGCCTGCAGGACCCGATGCTCTTGAAGCTGACCGGGACCGAGCTTGAAGGGGTATACAACGGCATCGATTACGTGCGGGACCACCAGCGGATCGCCTTGGGCAAGCGATGCCTGGTAATCGGCGGCGGCGGGGTCGCCATCGACTGCGCCCAGCACGCGGTGCGCCAGGGGGCGGAACAGGTGACCATCGCCTGCCTGGAATCCTGGGACGCCATGCCGGCAAGCCTGTCGGAGAAAGAGGACGCGCAGGAGGAGGGGATCGCCTTTCTCCCGTCGCTCGGGCCGCAGAGGATCGTGGGACAGGACGGCCGGGTGACCGGGGTCGAGTTCTTGAAGGTAAGCTCGGTGTTCGACGCCGAGGGTCGCTTCAATCCCAGTTTCCTCCCGGAAAGCGGTTCCGTCATGGAGGTGGATACGGTGATCCTGGCGGTGGGCCAGGCCTCGACGCTCCCCATGGCCGGCATGGAAGGGCTGGAGATGACGCCCAACGGGCTGATTCGGGCGGAGGAGGACATGTCCACCAGCATCGCCGGAGTCTTTGCCGGCGGCGACGTGCGCTGGCGCTTCGCCAGAAACGCCACCGACGCCATCGCCGACGGCCAGAAGGCGGCGCGCTCCATCCACGGCTACCTGAGCGGCCACAAGCTGCACATCGGCAGGAAAGGGTTCTTCACCCCGGTGGCCGACGATTTCCAGAACACCCGTTGCGAGAGCATCGCGCCCGAGAACATTCCCAAGAGGGGCGCCGGCGAAAGGGTCAAGAGCGGCGAAGAGATCACGCTCGGCTTCAGCGAGGAGCAGGCCCGCCGTCAGGCGGCCAGATGCCGGCAGTGCAACATCCAGACGGTGTTCGACAGCTCGCGCTGCCTTTTGTGCGGGACCTGCGTCGACACCTGCTTCTACGGCGCGCTGAAGATGGTGCGCATGTCGGACGTCGAGGGGGACGAGAGGGTCGACAGGCTGAGCGCCGCGCTGGCGCAGCTGTCGCACCGCAAAAAGGGGTTGACGGCCATCATCAAGGACGAGAGCCGCTGCGTCAGTTGCGGGATGTGCGCCCGCCGCTGCCCGGCAGGGGCGATCACCATGGCTGAATTTTCCAGCGAAGAGGAATGGGCGTAGCAAGAGAACTCCCCGAGGGGACGAGACAAGCGGAGATCACGATGAGCCAATCGGCCTACAGCATCAAAGAGTCCATCAAGAACCTTCCCGGCAACGTCAAGGACTCCATCGTCCGGCGCAGCGAGGGGACCGTCGAACAGGAAAGGGCCGCGGCCGTCTTCGGCAACGTCTTCCTGCATCTGCATCCGGTGCGGGTGCACGTCAATTCGCTGCGCGCAGGCTACACCCTGGGCCTGGGGCTGATCTCCTTCTTCCTGTTCCTGATCCTGGT
>CAIYDQ010000059.1 GCA_903925075.1 uncultured Geobacter sp. | reverse complement strand
AGGTGTTCTGACCGGCTCTTTCCTTATTGTTGTAGACATCATACCCGAAGATCACAGAGACGTTCTTGGCAAAGTTCCAGGAAGCGCCGAAACTTAAGGCGCCGTCGGCATTTTTGCCACCCTGGTAATCCACGGCCATCCAGAGCTTGTCGGAAATCTCGGTCATGGTCCGGTCCCAGGAAAGGAGCAGGCCGTCGTTGGCAGCCTGCAAGCTGCTGTTGACCAGTGCCTTCTCACTGCCGCGATAGTAACCGGCGGACATTCTGCCCAGTGAGGGGATCGTTCCGATGGCCGGCAGGGTCTTGGCCACCAGCCCGTAAATGATGTTCTGGCCCGAAGCAGCGTTGGGAGCAAGACCACTGCCCAAAGCGGGTCCCAGGTTGTATCCGCCGACGGCTATGGCCGGAGACAATTTGAAAAGCGAATCTTCGGGAGTCGCCAGCTTGACGTTGCCGCTCCAAGGATGGTTATCGTTCACCGTGTTGCTGTTGCCTAGATAGTCGAAGCCCACTTCACCCTGCAGTTTCGCGAATGGAAGGAATCCGAAAACCGGGCCGATGTCATACACGTTGGCCTCTCTTACGCCCGCATTGTTCTGGGTAGCCCTGATATAGCTATCTATGCCGAGGTGAAAGGTCTTGTACGCCTGGACATCCGTGGAGGGGATCCATATTTGTGTTGACGGGGTCGCCAGTGCGACGCCAGCTGTTGCCACAGTCAGTGCTGTTGCCATAATGAGTGCCTTTGATACCTTGTTCATATACATCCTCCTAGGTTGTTTTGTTCTGCATGGTTTATTCTGCATGGTTGCGGGCTAGGGGTGTTCGGCCCCCTTGGTGGAAACATCTTGAAATTGAATCGAATTATTTGTCAGCAAGCTTCAACGAATGGCAGCACGAATATCCGGCAATCCTCCCTGCGCTCCGTCTTGGCAATATTACCGATAGCCTCGATAATTTTCCCCACCGAGTCGTCGGCAGCAATAACTTCCAGTTTTACTTTCTCTACGAGGTTCGCCACGTATTCGGCGCCTCGATAGACAATAGCCTGTCCCTTCTGACGGCCATGGCAATAAATGGCGCTTTCCATGAACTCTTCAACCCCTATTTTTGCCAGTGCCGATTTCACCTCATCCAGTTTTACTGGTTTTATGATGGCTTCTATCATCTTCATTATTATTTACCGCCTTTCTGTCGAACTTCAGTGAACACCTCATTTGACTAGGAGATGCATCTGTACCCATCGCTGTTTCAGCCTAGCTGTTTTGGCATTAAATAGGTATTAAAAGGTTTGCTAAAATCGTTAAGAAGGCATTAAGCCGGCAAAAATATTTCCCTATGACAGGGAATATACTATAGGCTAAACTTATTGACCGATGCGATAAAGCCCTTGTTGATCTTGATATTTACCCCGGAAGCCACCTCCAGGGTCAGCAACTGATCGTCAAGAACGCTAATCCTGCCGTGCATGCCGCCGGCGGTCACCACCTGATCGCCCTTCTTAAGCCCGTCCAGAAGCGCCCTATGCTCCTTCGCCTTTTTCTGCTGAGGGCGGATGAGCAGGAAATAAAAAATGGCAAACATGAACACGAGCGGGATCATTCCCTGAAACTGGGACATCATACCACCTGCGGACGTCCCGTCTGCCGGCGACCCCATTGCCAACGCCAAACCAAACATCTTACTACCTCCTGAATTGTTTTGTATTGAGCCTCAATAAACACCTGCTTCCGACGGGGCCAAAGTTTGTTAACGGCTGTTCTTGGCGGACGTAATGAAACAAGTAGCCGTACCTTTTCTTGCCAGTTCGCCGGGAATAATCGTCCCTTCAACCACCTCGGCTTCATAATAATTTTCGCCCAACGAGGAAAGGACTTTAACCTTGCCGGTTTCGGAAGATTCCAAAGAGAGGCGGTGGGGATATTCCCGGTAAACCACGAGAATGTCATTGACGTTTATCGCGCCAGTTGCCTCTTGCGTACCGTTGTGAAACAGATACAGCCTGGATCCCGCAAACATAGCGGGCTGGTTGCCAAGATATGCCTGTTTGCCCTTCGGAAAGGGGTAAGCGACAGCGTGAACGGAGCTTGTCATGATTAATGGCGTCGCCAGGAGCAGTAACAACATAAGCTTTTTCATTTGGAATTCTCCAGGCACCTTTGCGGGGAAATGGTGCACTACCTGATCGTCAGCCTAGCCGTTTCGACCTTAAGACGGTATTAAAAGATCTATGAAAAGCATTAAGAACCCGTTAAGTCGTGAAAAAGTTTGACTCTACGACCATCCCCCTCCCTGCATCTTCCAGTCCCCCGCCACCCCGATTTCCTCGGGGTCGATTTGCGGTTTAACGCCGTCTTAATGCCTTTTGCCTGCATTTTAATACAGACTTAAGGTCGAGGAGCATATCTTGATGACATAACTTGCGACGAGGGAGCGAAGCGTCGCTACAGAACTCAATGATTAGGGGAAATCCCATGAACAAGCTGACCAGAATAGGCGCCTTATCGATGATACTCGTTGCCGCGGTTGCAGGTACGGCGCTCGCCACGCCTCGTTCGATGGATTATCAGGATCTCGAAACCTTGCGCCATAGCATCGTCAACCGGTGGAACTCTTCCCACACCAGGGAGGTCGGGCTAAGCACCGGCGTATTCTCCTTTGAAAAGGGCCGGATGGAGACGGGTGCCCATCACCCGAGGAAAGCCACCAACCCTGACTCCCGCCGTCTCCAGAGCGACGACACCAGGCTCTGCCCCCCTGCGGATTTGATCTGCAACCTCTCCCCCGCCTTCGCAGTCGGCGTACGCAACGCGACAACGGCGCAGACACCGGGTAACGACGCACGCCTGGTTCCATCGAGCCGGAACGCAATATGCGCGCTTGCGTCAAGAGGGACGGAATAGTCATGAGAACGGCCGAAGAAGCGCGCCCCTCGCCCGATACACTTCTGAAGCTCGCAAACGCTGAAGAAGCCGAAAGCGAGCGGGCGAAGCTCAAGATATTCCTTGGATATGCATCGGGTGTCGGCAAGACCTACGCCATGCTGGAAGCGGCCCGGCAACGCATGCGCGACGGCCGGGACCTGGTGTCGGCCGTCGTGGAGTCGCACGGCCGCAGCGAGACCGAGTCCCTGCTTGAAGGACTTGAGGCCATCCCGAAAGCGCAAATAGACGACATGGGGGTTCTCCTCCCCGAAATGGACCTTGACGCGGTGCTTGCCCGCAGGCCGCAGATCGCGCTGGTAGACGAACTCGCCCACAGCAACGCCGCCGGTTCCCGTCACGAAAAACGCTGGCAGGACGTTGAGGAACTCCTGGCAGCCGGCATCGACGTCTACACCACGGTTAACATCCAGCATTTCGAGAGCCTGAACGACGTGGTGGCTCAAATCACCGGGGTGATCGTTAGCGAGACGGTCCCCGACAGCCTGTTGGACCGTGCAGCGGAAATCCGCCTGGTGGACATACCCCCGGAGGATCTGCTGCAACGTCTGCAGGAGGGGAAGATCTACATCCCCGTGAAAGAGCAACTCACCGCTGAGCAGTTCTTTAAGCCGGGCAACCTGATGGCGTTGCGCGAGCTCTCTTTGCGCCGGGCGGCTTCGCGCGTCGACGACCAGATGCGCGCCTACATGGAGTCGCGCTCCATCCAGGGTCCCTGGCCGGTGGCGGAAAAGCTCCTGGTCTGCCTCAGCGGCAGCCCCTACAGCGAGCGGCTGATCCGCGCCACAAAAAGACTCGCCGACGAGATGAAGGCCGACTGGCAGGCCGTCTACATCGAGACGCCCGGCGTCAGCCGCCACGTCAGCGAGAACCGGGAACGGGTCTGGCGCGACCTGCGCCTGGCGGAAAGCCTCGGGGCTCAGGTGGCGACCCTTACCTCAACCTCGATCGCAGAAGCGCTCATCGGATATGCGGTGAAAAACAACGTCACCAAGATCGTGGTGGGGAAGCCGACCAAGCCGCGTTGGCGCGAGCTTCTGCGCCAACCGCTGGTGGACCGAATTATTCGCGTCTCCGGCTCCATCGATGTGCAGGTGGTAAGCATCACCGATGAACAGAAGATTCCTGCCGCAAGGGTCTTCCGCCCCGGCACCCCGACCCCCTGGCCGGGGTATTTAAAGAGCCTGGCGCTGGTGCTGGCCACCTCGCTGGTCTGCGAGCCGGCGCACCGATACCTCGCTCCCACAAACCTGGTGATGATCTATCTCCTTGCGGTGGTTTTCGCGGCGACTCGGCTTGGACGCCGGCCGGCGGCGCTTACCGCATTTCTGAGCGTGCTGGCCTTCGACTTTTTCTTCGTGCCGCCCCGCTTCACCTTCGCGGCGTCGGACCCGGAGTACCTGATAACCTTTGGCGCCCTCTTCACCGTCGGGATCGTCATCAGCACGCTGGTTTCCCAGTCGCGGGAGCGGGCCGAGGCTATCCGGGAGCGTGAGGTCCAGACCGCGAGTCTCTACCACCTGAGCCGGGACCTGGCTGTCGCCTCCGATTTGACGGGCATCTTGGACGCCATTGTCAGGAACATCGAGGAGAGCCTCGGCGCCCAAATCGCGCTGCTCCTGCCGGAAGGGGAGCGGCTTGAAGTAAGGAGGGCGAACAGCGATCTCTCTCTTGATATGAAGGAATTGGCCGTTGCGGATTGGGCTTTCAAGAAATGCTCCCCAGCGGGGCGCGGCACGGACACTCTGGTCTCGGCGCAACTCCTCTACCTGCCGATCGCCACCACCGGCGACGTGCTCGGCATCCTCGGCTTAAGGCTTGGGGACGAGTCCGACTACGCATCGCCGCTCTCCCGCAGGTTGCTGCAGGCCTTCGTCACCCAGGCGGCTCTTGCCATCGAGCGGGTCCACCTCGGCAAGCAGGCGGAGCAGGCCCAGGTTCTCCAGGCGCGGGATACCCTGGAACGAGCGCTCATGAACTCCATCTCTCACGATTTGAGGACGCCGCTTGTCTCCATTACCGGGGCGCTCGGAGCCCTGCGGGACAAGGGGCGCGTGTTCGAGGCGGACACCCGGGAGGAACTTCTTGACGGCGCCTTCGAAGAAGCGGGACGGCTGAACCGTTTCGTCGGCAACCTCCTGGACATGACCCGCCTGGAGTCGGGTGCGCTGAAGCTGAAACAAGTCCCCTGCGATGTCCAGGACGTCTTCGGCTGCGCACTGGCGGCCCTGGAGCCCCAGCTCGGGAAGAGAGTAATCGAGGTGCGTGTCCCCTCCTGGGTCGAGCTGGTCAGGATGGACATGGTCCTGATGACGCAAGTCGTGATAAACCTGCTCGACAATGCCTTAAAATACACGCCCGTTGAAAGCAATATCGACCTCACCGCCGGGCTTGCCGGCCACACGCTGAATCTGACGATTTCCGACCGGGGCCCGGGCATTCCCGAACACGACCTGAAACGGGTATTCGACAAGTTTTTCCGCTTGCCTGTCCCGGAAGGGGCGGGCGGAACAGGGCTCGGACTCTCCATCTGCAAGGGGATCGTCGAGGCTCACAGCGGGAACATCCGTGCCGAAAACCGCGACGGGGGAGGTCTGCGGATGATCGTAGAGCTTCCCTTTACATAATGCCGGACAAGAGGAAGAAAATCGTGCCCAACCTGAAAAGCAGCACCAATGTGCCGCGCGTGCTTATCGTCGACGACGAGGTGACGATCCTTCGCTTCCTCAAGACGGCGCTCGACACCGGCGAGTTTTCCCTGCACCAGGCTGAAAACGGCCATACGGCGCTGGCGGCGGCCACAGCGTGCCGGCCGGACATCATCCTGCTGGACCTTGGACTTCCCGACATGGACGGCATCGAGGTCATACGAAGAATACGGGAGTGGTCGCAGGTGCCTATCATCGTGTTATCGGTGCGCGACGGCGAGGACGACAAGGTAGGAGCGCTCGATGCCGGCGCGGACGACTACCTGACCAAGCCCTTCAGCGTCGCCGAGCTTCAGGCCCGCATCAGGGTCTGGCTCAGAAGGAGCCCGCACCAAGCGTCGGAGCCTATCTTCAGCTGCCGCGGACTGGAGGTGGATCTCTCGCACCGTCGGGTCGTGGTGCGGGGCGAGGTGGTTCAGCTTACCCCGACCGAGTACGATTTACTGCGTCTCCTGGTGAACCACGCCGGTAAGGTGCTGACGCACGACCAGATCCTGAGAGGGATCTGGGGAGCCGCCTACGCCGAGCATCAGAATGTGCTGCGGGTGAACATCTCCAACCTCCGTCAAAAGATCGAAAAGGATCCCTCGCAGCCGAGATACATCGTCACCGAACTAGGGGTCGGCTATCGCCTGAAGAGCGAGTGAGCCGACCGTGGGATATTGGGGAGATATAGGGACTAAGGAAGCAACGGAAGAGGTCTTGAGGGGATCGTGGAGATCCCGATTACATGAGCCTGGATTGGACGGGAGGACAAATGCGATGCCAAATCTAAAGAGAAGTTCGAACCTGAAGAGAAGTTCAAACCTGCCGCGCGTGCTTGTCGTTGCCGACGAGGTCGGGATTCTCCGCTTCCTGCGCAAGGCGCTCCACATCGGCGAATTCTCGATGCATCAGGCCGAAAACGGCCATGCGGCACTAGCTGTGGCCGCGGAGGTCCGTCCGGACGTCATCCTGCTCGATCTGGGCGCTCCCGACTTGGACGGGGTCGAGGTGATACGAAGAATTCGGGAGTTGTCGCAAGTGCCGATCATCATACTCTCGGAACGAGACGGCGAGGACGACAAGGTGGAAGCACTCGATGTCGGCGCGGACGACTACTTGATCAAACCTTTCAGCGCCGTGGAGCTACAGGCGCGTATCAGGGTCTCGCTCAAAAGGAGCTTGCAGCAGGCGCCGGAGGAACTATCAAGCTGCCTCGGGCTTGAAGTGGATCTTGAGCGCCGTCGGGCCGCCTGGCTGGGCCAGGATGTTCAGCTCACCCCGACCGAATACGATCTGCTGCGGCTCATGGTGGTCCACACCGGCAAGATGCTGACACAAAGCCAGATCCTGAGGCAAGTCTGGGGCGCCAACAGCGATTCCCGATTGATTTGGTCGAATCGCTCACAATGTTTCAGAGTAAGGCTGTGAAGGTAGATATTATTTATAGACTGAATATGGGCGAGTAACGGGAATTACCCAAGGGGAAACAAACATGAGCAAAATCGACGTACACTTCACACTTACCCGACACAATGAGCCGACCGTGATACTCATAGAATCGCCCCTCACCTCCCGGCCAGTGGAGATCATGCCGCAGCAGCTAAGGGAGATTGCAGCACTCCTGGTGACGGTTGCTAACGACTCCGAAACACTGGGACTTAACCCCGGTGAGCAAAGGCGCTCTTACCAGTTTGGAGAATAGTCGCCGGCTTCAAGGTACATCGCCAAGCGCGCCCTGGAATTGAATCTATGAGGAGCCACCACTGAAGCCGTTGTAGCGCATGGCGCAGGCGGCAAACTCCCTGGTGAGGGGCGCCCGGACGCCTTCGTGCGCGAGCCTTCGTGCACGAAGACACCCAACTTGCGGCGATGACGACAAGGTAGGTGCACTCGATGCCGGTGCGGATGAACCATCTGCACGTTCTGTTTTGGGGCGGGATACGCGGCGCGATGTCATTTGCGCCTCGGCGCGGGCGGCGCCATGACGGTATCTCGGAGGCGCGTTCGCTGTCCGGTGCGCCGATGACCCGATTCTTCTATTTGACCGGCATGGAGCTTACCGGGTTTTCCAGGCTCAAAATGCCAGATCCTTCCTCGTAGGCAAAATGCTCGGCATAGCGGCCCCATTCGATAGCTACCCGCAAAACCCTTTCCGCGTCATCTTCGCTGAAATAATCTTCCAACTCGCGCAGGAAGCGCTCCTCGGGAGCGCGATTGCCCGGGCGTTCGTCGATAACGTGGCGGATATGGGCCGCAAGGGCGACATGCCTGATGACATGCTCCGCAAAGATCTCCTTGCGTCGCAGGATATCGGCGTCTACATAATTATTCCCGAAAGCGGTAAGTTCCACGTCGCCCCCCTCGGTATGGGCAAACGCGAGGATTTCAAGAGCCTCAAGAAGCGGGAAGAGTTGGTCGACGCCAAAGCCCATCTGGTTGGCCAATTCCGGAAGATCGGCCCTTCCGTTATAGGGTTCCGCGGCGAGCGCTTCCATCAGACCCGCCAACTGGTTAACGTGAGCAACAGGAAGCCGATATGACAAGGGAACCGCTTCGGCCTTGCCGGCCGCACCGCGGGGACGTTTGGTCATTAAAGCGTAGACCTCGTCGACCAGTTGCCTGAATGCCGGGGCCTCACGGTCGCGCGGATGTTCAAGAGGGATTTCTATCTCCGATATAACGACTCCGGGATTGGTCCCGAGGATTACGATCCGGTCGGCGAGGAGAACGGCTTCCTCGATATTATGGGATACCAGCAGAATTCCCTTGGTTGGAATACGCCTTTCCAGCCAGAGTTCGATCAGGTCGGTGCGCAGTGTCTCGGCAGTAAGGACATCGAGGGCCGAAAAAGCTTCATCCATCAGGAGCAGTGTCGGCTCAACCACCAAGGCACGGGCAAATCCGACCCTCTGCCGCATCCCGCCGGATAGTTCCTTGGGATAGGCCGACTCGAAGCCGTCCAGTCCGATCAGGTCGATGGCGGCCAGTGCCCGCCGGTGCCGCTCTGCCTGAGGCACCCGCATGGCTTCCAGTCCCAGTTGGACGTTTTCCAACACGGTGAGCCAGGGGAACAGCGCAAAGGTCTGGAACACCATCGCCAGTCCCTGTACCGGCCCGGTTACCGGTTTGCCGCGATATAGCACTTTGCCGCTTCCCGCACTGGCAAGACCGGAGATGATCCGAAGCAGGGTGGACTTGCCGGAACCCGATCTTCCCAGGAGAGCGACGATCTCTCCCTCGTTGATGGTGAGGCTGACCCCATCGAGGACAAGATGCTCCTCTCCGCCACTCTTCTTGAAAGATTTACAGACTTTCGACAGCCTGAGCAGGTTTGTTTCCGGGTGTAAGGCTTCCATAAAGCAACTCCTCTAATCCAGGCGATAGCGGGTCTGGGCGATGGTGTAGAGCCGCCGCCAAAAGAAACGATTGAGGCTTACAACGTACACGCTCATTACGGCGATGCCGAGGACGATGTGCGGATAGTCGCCCTTTTCGGTCCAGCGAGCGATGTAGGAGCCAAGGCCTGTGGCGCTGAGTTTCGTACTGCCCCAACTTACCACCTCGGCAACGATGCTGGCGTTCCAGG
Organism: uncultured Geobacter sp.; assembly: GCA_903925075.1. Lineage (GTDB taxonomy): Bacteria > Desulfobacterota > Desulfuromonadia > Geobacterales > Geobacteraceae > Geomonas. The sequence goes on along the minus strand of CAIYDQ010000059.1, from coordinate 1,786 downwards.
TGCCACCCGAGGCGGTGACCAGGCCGGTTAACAGGGAAGGAAGGATACCGGGAATGAGCAGACGTTTCCAGAGGCGCCATCTGGAAAGCCCCAGATTTTTAGCGGCTTCGCGCAGGTCGGTGGGAATGGCCGCCGCGCCGGCGATGACGTTGAAAAGGATATACCACTGGGTACCCAGGATCATGAGCGGCGCTGTCCAAAGTTCGGGGGAAAGGCGGTAGCGGACCATCAGAACGACGGCTACGGGAAAGAGCAGGTTTGCCGGGAAGGCGGCGAGAAATTGGGCGAGAGGCTGCACCTTGGTCGCCCAACGAGGATTGAGGCCGATGAAGACCCCAAGCGGCACCCAGACCAAACTGGCTAATGCCAGCAGGATCATCACTCGGGCAAGCGTGATAAGTCCCAGCATGAAGACCTTGAAAATTTCAGAGTGATCGACTCCCCTGCCGACGAAACCGATCAGCATCCAAGCGCCGAATATCATGCCGCCGATCAAGATGGCATGCCAGACAAATCCCTGCACCTTCAGGGCAAAGGATGAAGGCTCAATGAAGGTAAGCCTACGACGCGGCAGTTTAGGGAGTCGTTCGGTGAGGCTATTCCATAGATTACCGGCGCCTTTCGCCAAAATACCGAGAAAACGGGTGCGCTGAAACAGGGTAAGCACCCATGATTCGGCGGCATCCTGACTTTCGGTCAGTTCGAACTTGAACTTTCCGGACCATGCCACCAGCGGACGAAACAACAATTGATCGTACATGAGGATGACAAGCAGCATGGTGAGGAGTGCCCACCCGATGGCGACAAGGTTTTTGTCCTGGATGGCTTGGGCCACATAAGAGCCGATGCCTGGAAGCGTCACGGCCGTCTTGCCGACGGTGATGGCTTCCGAGGCAACCACGAAGAACCAGCCACCCGAAACCGACATCATGGTGTTCCAGATCAGGCCCGGCGCGGCAAAAGGAGCTTCCAGCTTCCAGAACCTTTGCCAGGACGAGAGCCCGAAGAGAACCGAGGCCTCCTGAAGTTCCTTGGGGACCGTTTTCAGCGACTGGTAAAAGCTGAAGGCCATGTTCCAGGCTTGGGAGGTGAAGATGGCGAAGATGGCGGCCATTTCCACGCCGAGCAGGCTGCCGGGGAACATGGCGATGAAACCGGTGACGGTGACAGAGAGAAAACCGAGGATCGGCACCGATTGAAGGACGTCGAGAAGCGGCACCAGAATCCCCTCGGCCCGCCGGCTTTTTGCTGCCAATGTTGCGTAGCTGAAGGTAAAGGCGAAGGAGAAAACGAGCGCCGCAACCATCCGGAGCACGGTGCGCAGTGCATACATGGGGAGATGCGACGGATCAAGGGAAAGCGGGATCTGCTCGCCAGGCGTGTAGGGCGCCGCCATCTGGCGGCTTCCCCACGCCAGGAGTGCAACCAGGCCCATGACGAGGGTAAAAGCCGCAATATCCCAGATATTGGGCAGAATTATTTTGAGGTTCCGATCTGACATGGCCATTGAACCTCGGCATGTTCAAGAGAAATTCGCTTGGTTTTAGTTTCAATGGCAAAATCCCGTCGCGGCCTCGTTCAACCGGAACATTTGCTCCGAATATTGCTTGTCGAATGCCGCGATGTGCTCCAGATACCACCCTTTTAGGGAATTCAGCTCCTCAATGTTCTTATCGCGGCTCAGCTGTTCGTTCTTACCCATAAACTTCTCCAAATGCGCAACGAACAGCGCATGCTGAGCCTTATGGGACTCTATTTCAGCGATATCCATCTCTTCCATCAACTT
>CAIYDQ010000058.1 GCA_903925075.1 uncultured Geobacter sp. | reverse complement strand
GGGCAATGGCTGGGAGTCTCGGTCGCCGGCGAGAGGCAGGCAAGGCTCCTGGCGATCCCCTTCGCGCTTTTCGGCTGCGACATCTTCTGGGATGCCGACTCTCCCGGCGAGATGACGCTCGACCGCAAGCCGTTCATGAAAACGCTGTCCCGTTTGCGGGACGCCTGCCAGGCGGAGGGTTTTTCCCTGGCCATCGGCGGCGAGGAACTGGAGACGGTCAGTTGGTCCTTCACCCTCGACGCCACCCGCTCCTCCATCGACTGGTTCGAGCTGCGCCCGGAAATCAGTTGCGACGGCGAGCAGGTGGACGAAAACGAGTTTCTGGAGGCGGTGAAGGGGGGCGGGGTGTTCCGAAGAGGGGGGGGGCTGGTGATCCTGGACGAGCGGAGCAGCCAGACGCTGTCGCTGTTCGCTACCGGCGCCAACTCGAAAAGGGAGGTGGTGCGGGTGCCGCGCCTGCAGATCCTCGATTGGATCGCGCTTCGGCGCAGCGGCGTCAGGGTGCTGTTCTCCGCGGACGACGAGCGCATCATCGACAATCTGACCCGCTTCGAGAGCATTCCCAAGCGCGCGGTCCCCGCCGGCCTCAAGGCGACCTTGCGCCATTACCAGTGCGACGGCTACAGCTGGCTCGCCTTTCTCTACGAGCACCGCTTCGGCGCCTGCCTCGCCGACGACATGGGGCTTGGCAAGACCATCCAGGCGATCGCCTTGCTGGCCGGCTTGAAAGAAGGGGCGATCCCTTCGGAGATCCCCGCCGGGGTGCCGCACCTGGTGGTGGTGCCGCCCACCTTGATCTTCAACTGGGAGAGCGAGCTGGCGCGCTTCTACCCGGGGCTGAAGGTGGGGGTCTACCGCGGCCAGCACCGCCGCGCCGACTTTTCCGGTCTCGACCTGGTGCTGACCAGTTACGGCCTGATCCAGCGGGACATCGAGCTCCTGGGCAAGCTCGATTTTCATGTGATCGTCTTCGACGAGGCGCAGGCGGTGAAGAACATCCATGCGGAGACCACCGGTGCGGTGCGCAGGCTCAACGGCCGATTCAAGCTGACCCTGACCGGCACGCCGGTGGAGAATCACCTGGGCGAGTACTTCTCGGTGATGGACCTGGCACTTCCCGGCCTGTTGGGTCCCTACGAGCAGTTTCGCCGGCAGATGGGTCGGGAAGGGAACGGCTTTCTGGAGACGCTGATCCGGCGCACCCACCCCTTCATCCTGAGAAGGGCCAAGGACATGATCGCGGCGGAGCTCCCCCCCAAGGTGGAAACGGACATCTACCTGGAGATGAGCCCGAGGCAAAAGGCGCTCTACGTCCGCACCGTGGCCCAGGTGAAGTCGACGGTCGCCGAGGCCTACAGCTCGAACGCGCCGGGGCAGGCCCGCATCATCGCCCTCACCGCCATCTTGAAGCTGCGCCAGATCTGCCTGTCGTCCAGGCTCCTTCTTCCCGAAGGGCTGGACCGCTCGCCCAAGGTGGAATTCCTGATCGATCAACTGCAGGAGCTGTTCGCCGAGGGGCACAGCGTCCTGGTTTTCTCCCAGTTCACCTCCTTTCTCGACATCGTGCAGGAGGGGCTCTCCCAACACGGCATACCGTTTTCCCGGCTGGACGGCACCACGCCGGTCGGGCGCAGAAAGTCGCTGGTGGAGCGCTTCCAGAGTTCGCCCGAGCCCAGCGTCTTCCTTTTGAGCCTGAAAGCGGGGGGGAAGGGGCTGAACCTCACCAGGGCCTCCTACGTCTTTCATCTCGATCCCTGGTGGAACCCGGCGGTGGAGAACCAGGCCTCGGACCGGGCGCATCGCATCGGTCAGCAAAACCAGGTGACCATCACCAGGCTCTTGATGCGCCACAGCATCGAGGAGAAGATGATGGAGCTGAAGAAGCGAAAACTGAAGTTGTACCGGTCGCTGTTGGAGGATGCGGAGCTTGAGGGGGCGGGGTCCATAGGTAGAGAGGATTTCGACTTCTTGCTGGGTTAGTCTCGGGCGGGGTTCAACTGCGGGGCTTGGCGAAGTAGCGGCAAAAGGAGAGGGTGTTGCGGCCGTCTTGCGAGCGGTAACTCACCTCGTCCATGATGCTTTCGATGATGAAAAGCCCCATGCCGTTTTCCGGCAGGGAGCTGATCTCCTGCGGGTCGAATTCCAGGGAGCGCGGGGCGTAATGCTCCATCGGCCTGCCGCAGTCGGTGATTTCGAAGGAGATCCGGTCCGGGTGCAGGGTGATGTAGGCGTCTACCCGGAAGCCGTGCTCGCGCAGGTAGGCGTGGGTAATGGCGTTGTTGACCGCCTCGACCACGCAGACCTCCATCTCGCCGTAGGCTTCGGCGTCCAGCGGCGAGCAGGCGCATACCCCGCGCACGGCGAGGCCGATCAGGGCTACGTCGCTTAGCCTGCTTTCTATGCTGAGATGGAGGGTCCTGCTCGCCTTTTTCATCGCGGCTGCTTCCGATCGTAGTGTTGGCTAGCGCTCCGCCTGCTCCACCCAGGACTGGGCCAGGGAGAGCCCTTTCAGGAACTCGGCGGCGAACAGGAACTCGCCCAGCGGCGCCGCCACGTTGATGCTCTCCTCGCCCCTTTGGATGGAGAGGGCGTACCCCTTTTTGCCGTTTCTCAGGTAGCATTCGACGTTCAGCTTGGTGACCGTCTCCCCGGCGCCGGCGTCGAACTTGTGGGTGAGGGTTTCCTTCCCCCCTTCCAGTTGCACCGCGTTCATCCTGCGCTGCAGGTCGAACGCCTCCCAGGGCTCGACCACGAAGCGGATCTGGTGGGCCCCGCTTGCCAGTTTGAAAAAACGCAGCGCGACTCTCCCCTCGTCGGGTTTGCCCGGCTGTTTTTTCTCGCAGGGGGCGATCTCGACCCCGCTCTCTTTCGCATAGATGGTGAACTTCGGCTGTCTCATGTGACCTCCCCGGGAAAGGGTTAACTCTAGCGTCCGAGCCGGAGCTTGTCAAACCGCCGGCATCGGTCCCGGACCTTGCCCAGCCGCGCTACAAGAGCACGGGGAGGCTTTGGCTCAGGGAGATCTCGGTCCGGGTCACCCGGGCGCGGTAGGCGATAAGTTCCACGCCTGCCGCGGCGGCCTGCCGAAGCAGCGCCCCATATGCGGGGTCGATGGCGTCGGCCGGCGAGACGGCCAGGCCGTCGGCGCGCTGCACGACGAAGAGGTTCACCCCCCGGTGGCCGAGCCGCACCACCTCCATCAGTTCCCGCAGGTGCTTCTGGCCGCGGGCGGTCACCGCGTCGGGAAACAGGGCGCAGCCGTTCTCGACCAGGGTGACGTTTTTCACCTCGACGTAGCAGTGGCCCCGCTCGCCGGACAAGAGCAGGTCGATCCGGCTGCCGGCGCCGTAGGGGACCTCCTCCCGAATCTGCGAGTAGCCGGCCAATTCGGCCACCACCCCGTTGACGATCCCTTCGCGCGCCAGGCGGTTGGGAAGCAGGGTGTTGATGCCGACCCAGATGCCGTCGGTGTGCACCAGCTCCCAGCTGTGCGCGTACTTCCTGCCGGGATTGGCGCTCTTGGAGAGGAGCACGCGGCTTCCCGGCCGGGCGCACCCCCGCATGCTGCCGGTGTTGGGCGTATGGGCGGTGACCAGGGTGCCGTCGTCCAGCTCCACGTCGGCGAGAAAACGCTGGTAGCGCCGCAGCAGCGTGCCGTGGTAAAGCGGCGCCGGCAGGTGCATACTGTAGATTCCTTTGGCCGCAGGTAAGCGCGGCGGGAGAGTTGCAAATTGCTAACTTGAAGCAGCATACTATTGCCCTTCCCCCCGTGTCCAGCCCAAAATGAAGCGGCAGCGAAATGCGCGGAGAAAGGTAGCGGCGTTCCCCCCCGCATCCCGGTTCGGAACTTTCCTTAACTCAGAAAACTATTGATCTGCTTGGCCATTCTGCTACACTGAGGAGCTGTGCGGCCAGGAGATAATCGCTAATGGTCGAGCGACGAGGAGCAGGCAATGGCCAAGGGCGACAAGATCCACAAGGAACACCTGGATGCGGTGCAGCTTTTCGGCAAGCAGATCAGCAAGAGGGCCGGCTTTCGCTGCGAATGGTGCGAGGGGAGCGACGGCCTGCGCCTTTGGGAATACCGGCCGGAGCAGGAGCCGAGCGCCGACAACCTGGCGCTTTTGTGCGAGAGTTGCCGGGCGCTGTCGGCCTCCAAGTCGGCGGACACCCATGCCCTGCGCTCCCTGCGAAACGCGCTCTGGAGCGAGGTGCCGGCCGTGGCCGAAGGAGCCGCCGTGGTGCTGGCGCGCTGCCGGGAGCCGTGGGCCAGAGAGGCGATTGAAGTGAGTCTCATCGACGAGGCTCTCAAGGCCGGTTTGTTGCGCCCCTGAGCGCCCCGGCCGCGCGCCGCGGATTAACCATTTGACGCGGGGAGCTTCGGTGTGATAGGGGATATGATTCGCTAATGTCAAATCCGACGGCAAAAGAGGGCTTATGAGGCAAGGAATCAAGAAAGGGATACTGCTGGCCGGAGGCGCCGGCAGCAGGCTGTACCCGCTGACCATGGTGGCGAGCAAGCAGCTGCAGCCGGTCTACGACAAGCCGATGATTTACTACCCCCTGGCGACCCTGATGATGGCGGGGATCAGGGAGGTGCTGATCATCTCCACGCCCCTGGACACCCCGCGCTTCCAGTCGCTTTTGGGCGACGGTTCGCGTTGGGGCATCAGCATCAGCTATGCAGTGCAGCCCGAGCCCAAGGGGATCGCCCAGGCCTTTTTGGTGGGCGAGGCCTTCATCGCCGGCGACCCGGTCTGCCTGATCCTCGGCGACAACATCTTCTACGGCAAGATGGAACTGGACCGGATCATGGCCTCTTTCCAGGGGGGCGCCCAGATCTTCGGCTACTACGTGCAGGATCCCGAGCGCTACGGCGTGGTCGAGTTCGATCCGCAGGGGATGGTGCTGAGCATCGAGGAGAAGCCGGCGTCTCCCAAGTCCAACTACGCCATTCCGGGACTCTACCTGTACGACGGGCAGGTTACCGGCATCGCCAAAAGCATGCGCCCCTCGCTACGCGGCGAGTTGGAGATAACCGACGTGAACCTTGCCTATCTGAAGCGCGGCCAGCTTTCCGTGCAAAAGCTCGGGCGGGGCATCGCCTGGCTGGACACCGGCACGCACCAGAGCCTTTTGGAGGCCTCCCATTTCATCGGCACCCTGGAAGCCCGACAGGGGCTGAAGATCGCCTGCCTGGAGGAGATCGCGCTGCGCATGGGTTACCTGGACTGTCCGGCGATGGCTCGGGTGATCGCCGATACTCCCAAATCTTCCTACCGCGATTATCTGCAGCGGGTGTACAACGAGACCACGCTTTGCGGGGGTGGCAAATGAGCGGTGAGGCGAAAAATTACCAGAAGGGACGCATCCACGACCTGATCGCCAAGCCGCTGAACAAGTTCCTGGACGAGCGGGGCTGGCTGGCGGAGCTGTACAGAAGCGACGAGTTGGACGCCGCGCTGATGCCGACCATGGCCTACATCTCCATGACCCAGCCGGGCGTCGCCCGCGGCCCCCACGAACACAAGGACCAAACCGACTACTTCTGCTTCATCGGTCCCTCCAATTTCAAGATCTACCTTTGGGACGCGCGCGCCGATTCGCCGAGCTTCGGAGTGAAACAGACCTTGTTCGCCGGGCTCGACGCCCCCATGATGCTGGTGGTGCCGCCGGGGGTGGTGCACGCCTACCGCAACGTCGGCAGCGAAAACGGCATCGTCTTCAACGGGCCCAACCGCCTGTACGCCGGTCCCGGCAAGAGGGAGCCGGTGGACGAGATCAGGCACGAGGAAGAGGCAGGTTCCCCCTTCGGCCTGGATTGACGGCCGCCCGCAGTCCCAGCCGCCAGGCGCGGCGTTTGAGACCGATAGGGGGCCGGCTGCCCCCTAAACCTTTTTTATAGGGACCGATGAGACAGCTTTTAATCCGCCATAAGCGCTTCCTCATTGCCGCGCTGCTCCTGTTGACGGCGTTTCTCACCTACGCCCTGAACCTGAAGAACAAGGAGCATGCCAACCCGCTGGAGCGCGGCGTGATGACCGCGACCGCGCCGCTTGCCGCGGGGGCGGCTCTCGTGAACGGCTTCACCGGGCATCTGTGGAACGATTACCTCGACCTTCTGGACGTGCGGTGCGAGAACATAGCCCTGAGAAAGAGCGTCAAGCGCTTGAACGAGCGGATCGTGGCCGGCAACGAGGCGCTCTTGGCCAACGCCAGGATGAAGGCGCTTTTGGACTTGAAGGCGACGCTCCCGCTGCAGTCGCTGGCGGTCTCGGTGATCGGCGAGGACAGTTCCGCCTGGTTCAAGACGCTGGTGGTGGATCGCGGCAGCGCCGACGGCCTTGCCGAGGGGATGCCGGTGGTGGCGGCCGGCGGCGTGGTCGGGCGTCTGGTGAAGGTGGCGCCGCAGAGCTCGCGGGTGCTGCTTTTGACCGACCATGCCAGCGCCATCGCCGCCCTGGTGCAGCGCTCCCGGGCGCGCGGGGTGGTGCGCGGCGCCGGCGGCGGGCGCTGTTCCCTGGAGTTCACCGTGCGCGACGAGGACGTGAAGGTGGGTGACACGGTGATCAGTTCCGGCGTCGGCGGGGTCTTTCCCAAGGGGCTGCCGATCGGCGAGGTGACCATGGTGAAGAAGGGGGAGTACGGCGTGTTCCAGACCATCGAGGTGCGTCCGACGGTGAACCTCGGCAAATTGGAAGAGATGCTGGTGCTGGTCAGGCAGGCTCAATGATCAGACCGGTCGCGGGCGGCTGACTGCCAATGAAACGATACTTGAAAATAGCGGGTTTGACCCTGGCGGCCCTGCTGCTGCAAATGACGCTGCTGCCGCGCTACCTGAACGATCCCTTTCAGCCCAACCTGATCATCATCATGGTCGTCTACCTGGGGCTGAAGCTGCCGCACCGCTTCGGAGGCGTGGCCGCCTTCGGCTTGGGCGTACTGCAGGACAGTTTCTGCGGCATCTACCTGGGGCTGCACGGCTTCTCCTACCTCTGTCTGTACACGGTGCTCTCCGAACTGGCCGACCGGCTTTTCACCAACAACCGCGTGCTCTTCGTACTGGTGGTGGCGATCGCCACCCTGGCCTGCGCGCTTTTGAACCTGCTCATGCTGCTGATCTTCTCCGTATCCCAGGGCATCTACGCCTCGCTGCTTCCCGCCCTGATTCCCCAGATCCTGGTGAACTCGCTGGTCGCCTCGCTGCTTTTTGTCCGCCAGCTCCCAGAGACCGAGGAGGTGCGATGAAACCGCAGCAGAACATACTCCCCGACGACGACGGCTCGCGCCGCATCATCATGCTCTCCCTGGGCGCCTTCGTGATGTTTTTCCTGTTGCTCTCCAGGCTTTGGTACCTGCAGGTGATCGACAGCGACAACCTGTTGGACCAGTCCGAGAGCAACCGGCTCCGCTTCGTCCCCGTGGCGGCGCCCCGCGGCGCCATTTTGGATCGCAACGGCAAGGTGCTGGTTTCCAACACCCCCTCCTTCAGCGTCTCCGTGATACCGCAGGACGTGAAAAACAAGGAGTTGCTGATCGACGACCTTGCCCGCTACCTGAACCTGAACCGCAAGGAGATCGAGGAGAAATGGACCAAGGGGCAGGGGCGGGCCAAGTACTACCCGCTGGTGGTGGCCTCCGGCATCAGCCGCGATCAGATGGAATTCCTGGAGGAGAACCGCCTGGCTCTCCCCGGTGTGAACATCGAGATGAAGCCGGTCAGGGCCTACAGCAACGGCCAGCTCGGCGCCCACCTGCTCGGTTACCTGGCGGAGATCAACGAGGAGGAGTTGGGCTCCGAGCGCTACAAGGAGTACAACGCCGGCGACTACACCGGCAAGAGCGGCATCGAGAAGAGCTGGGAAAGCTTCCTGCACGGCACCGACGGAGGGCGCCAGATCGAGGTGGACGCGCGCGGCAGGTTCCTGCGCACCGTCGAGGACTCCGGCTCAAGCGTCGGCAACACGGTCATGCTCACCATCGACCTGGAGATGCAGAAGGTTGCGGAACGGGCCTTGGGGGAGCGCGCCGGGGCCGCGGTGGCGATGGACGTCAATACCGGCGAGATCCTGGCCTTCGCCAGCAGTCCCGATTTCGATCCGGCGCTCTTCACCGGCCGCATGCCCCCCGAGAAGTGGAAGGAGTATCTGGAGGACCCGCGGCACCCGCTTGAGAACAAGGCGCTGAAGGGGATGTATCCCCCCGGCTCCACTTTCAAGATCGTCACGGCGCTGGCCGGGCTGGAGGCCGGGCTGATCGACCCTCACACCGCCATCGACTGCCCGGGCTACTACAAGTTCGGCAACTCCACCTTCAAGTGCTGGGATAAAAAGGGGCACGGGCACGTCGAGCTGAGAAAGGCGCTCAGGGAGTCGTGCGACGTCTATTTCTACAAGCTCGCCGAACGGCTGGGCGTGGACCGGATCGCCGACTGCGCCAAGCGTTTCGGGCTGGGGGCGCCGCTTGGGATCGGTCTGGACAGCGAGAAGGGCGGGGTGATCCCGAGCCAGGAATGGAAGCTGAAGCGCTTCGGCAAGAAGTGGTACCAGGGAGAGACGCTCTCGGTCGGCATCGGCCAGGGGTACGTGCTGACCACGCCGGTGCAACTGGCCTCGATGATCGCCACCGTCGCCAACGAGGGGATCGTCTATCAGCCGCATCTGGTGAGGCGCATCGTCGACTCCGAGGGGAAGTCGCTCAAGGAGTTTCCGCCCCAGGTAAGCCGCCGCACCGGCATCAAGCCCGAGAACTACCGGCTGGTCAAGGACGGGCTGTTCGCGGTGGTCAACGAGCCGCACGGCACGGGGGGGATGGCTCGGCTGGCCGAGGTGAAGGTGGCCGGCAAGACCGGCTCCTCCCAGGTGGTGAAGCTGCGCGACAGCAAGGGGGAGGTTCCCTACCAGTTCCGCGATCACGCCCTCTTCGTGGGCTTCGCGCCCTATGATAAGCCGGAGGTTGCCGTGGCCGTCATCGTCGAGCACGGCGAGCACGGCGGCTCCGCCGCCGCCCCGATCGCCGGCAGGCTGCTGCGGGCGTATTTCGAGGGTAAAGGGGTGATTAAAAAGCCGGTTGCCCGGCCGGACAAGCAGGAACAGGAGGACTCCGCCGACCCGGAAGCCGCCGGGGACGTCACGGAGTAAGCAAATTTTTTCTCGAGGTTAACCATGTTCGACCGACGGCTTTTCACTAACTTCGACTGGACGCTTTTGGCGGTGGTGCTGCTGGTCACCGCGTTCGGCGTCGTCAACATATACTCGGCTTCCTCTTCCTACCGCGAGGTCGGCACTCCGTACTTTCTGAAACAGCTCTACTGGATCGTGACCGGGCTCGGCCTCTGCCTGACGGTCTGCAGCCTCGATTACCATATGCTGGAGGACTTCGCTTACTGGCTGTACGGCGCGGTGCTGCTGCTCTTGGTGATGGTGCTGCTGTTCGGCAGGACCTCCATGGGGGCGACGCGCTGGATCCACTTGGGTTTTTTCAGCATTCAGCCCTCGGAGCCGATGAAGATCGTCATCATCATGACCTTTGCCCGCTTCTTCAGCCGTTATCCGATCTTCAAGGGGTTGTCGCTGAAGGATCTGGTCTACCCGCTGCTCCTCCTGGGCGCCCCGGCGCTGCTGATCATGAAACAGCCGGACCTGGGAACGGCCATCCTGGTCTCGCTGATCGCCGGCACCATGCTCATCTTCGTCGGGGTGCGCTGGTCCGCCTTCGCCACCCTGGTCGCCGCCGCCGTTCCGGTTCTTTACGGAGGTTGGCGTTTCGCGCTGCGCGACTACCAGAAGGACCGCATCTACAACTTCCTCAACCCGAACCTGGACCCGCAAGGGAGCGGCTACCACATCATCCAGAGCAAGATCGCGGTCGGCTCCGGGGCCACCTTCGGCAAAGGGTTCATGCACGGCACCCAGTCGCAGCTCCGCTTCCTCCCCGAACAGCATACCGACTTCGCCTTCTCCGTCTTTGCCGAGGAATGGGGCTTCGCCGGCTGCCTGTTGATGCTGACGCTCTACTTGTTCCTGGTCCTTTGGGGGCTCGCCATCGCCAAGAGGTGCAACGACCGCTTCGGCGCGCTGCTGGCGGTCGGCGTCTCAGCCATGCTCTTTTGGCACATCGTCATCAACATGGGCATGGTGATCGGCCTGTTCCCGGTGGTCGGGGTGCCGCTGCCGTTTTTCTCCTACGGCGGCACCTCCATGGTCACCTCCATGGTCGGCGTCGGCATACTGCTGAACATCAGCATGCGCCGCTTCATGTTCTGACCTGAGGATCCATCCATGCTGATCACCATCGTCGAGCCTTACTGCACCGGCTCGCACGCCGCCTGGGCGCAGGAATACGCAGCCCGCAGCCGCCACCGGGTGGAGCTGCTGACGCTGCCGGGCCGAAACTGGAAGTGGCGCATGCACGGCGGCGCGGTGACGCTCGCCTCCAGGTTTCTCGCCGCCAAGGAGCGCCCGGATCTGATCCTGGCCACCGACATGCTGGATCTCACCACCTTTCTGGCGCTCACCAGGCAGGCCAGCTCCCGCTGCCGCTGCGCCGTCTACTTCCACGAAAATCAGCTCACCTATCCCTGGTCGCCGGACGACCCCGACAAAGCCGAGCAGAGGGACCTGCATTACGCCTTCATCAACTACGCCTCCGCGCTTGCCGCCGACGCGGTGCTGTTCAATTCCCGCTACCATAAGGACGCCTTTTTGGGGGCGCTTCCCGGCTTTCTCGGCGGGTTTCCCGACGCGCAGGAACTGGGTTCGCTCCCAAGCCTCGCGGCCAAGAGCCGGGTGCTGCCGCTTGGCATGGACCTGAAAAGGCTGGACCTCCACCGCAGCCAGAGCGAGCCGTCCAACGATCCGCCTTTGATCCTTTGGAATCACCGCTGGGAGTTCGACAAGGTTCCGGAGACTTTTTTCCAGGCGCTTTTCCGGCTGGCGGAGCAGGGGACTGATTTCCGGGTGGCCGTGCTCGGCGAGTCGTTCGGGAGGGCTCCGGCCGTCTTCAAAGAGGCGCGCGAGAGGCTGGGCGACAAGATCCTGCACTGGGGGTATGTGCGGGACTTCGCTCAGTATGCGAAATGGCTTTGGCGCGCGGATGTCCTGCCGGTGAGCTCCCGACAAGAGTTTTTCGGCGCCAGCGTGGTGCAGGCGCTTTACTGCAACTGCGCCGCGCTGCTGCCGGACCGGCTTGCCTATCCGGAACACCTGCCGCCGGCGGCTGCGGCCGGTGTTCTTTATCAGGAAGGGGAGGACCTGGCGCAAAGGCTGGGTGCGCTGCTAGCTCAGAGGCGGGAAGGGGCGTTGCCTGGCAGGTTGCCTCAAGAGGAGTCGTTGCGGGATTTCGTCGGGCGCTACGATTGGGAGCGGTTGGCGCCGATTTACGACGAGTTTTTCGAGCGGCTGGTCGCCGGCGAAAGCGGCGAAGTGCCGATGGTTCCGGCTCTTTAGATCGCTTCGAGGAGGAACTGGATCGCCCTCGGCGTTTCATCACTGCTGGCGTCGTCAGGCTTGGCTCGATCTGCTGCAGGTATCTTCGGGGTTCTGTCGCGGTCAGGTGTTGGGGGGGGGAGCTGGGGTCCTGCTGGGGTTTGGCTGGGGTTTGGCTGGTCGCGGGAGGAGGGGCGCTTGCTTGGCGCCCCTTGTCCCGGAGTGGTTAGGCAGCTTGCTTGCAGAGGTTGACGATCTGGCCGCACCTCTCGAGCCAGACCGCGCCGCATGACGTGCATTCCAAAATGTCCTTGGCGTAGCCGTCGGAGTGCATGTCGATCTCGATACCTTTGGTGCTGTTACAATTCGGGCAATGCATTACTTTTTCTCCTGTTTACATCGTTGTAGTTACTCCACTATATAGAACGGCTCGCGTCGCTGCAAGCCGAATTTTTGCTAAACTTCCAATATAACAGGTGTTTATCGCATCCACGCCGTTGGCTCAGCAACTCCCCATTTTAAAACAAAACCCTCCCTGCCGATCCGACTCATGGTTGTCTACGTCATAACATACCTAAATATATCAGTAAATCGGAAATCAAACGAGAGTATGTCCTTCTTGTCGCGTTTCTTTTCTCTTTGTCTGGCGGCATAACGGAAATCGATACTTTTTTCCGGGTAGCCGCTCTAAAACACTCGTTTGATTGTCAGCAAAAAAGACTCCCGATTGACGCGTCGGCGACAGAAAGGCCCCTTCCGCCTCGATTTGGGAGGGCTGGGGAGAGGGCGAATAGTTCGACATAGCTCTCCCTCCCCTCGACCCCACTGCCGTTAAGTTAAGTACTTAACGGTAGTGTGGCTGGGGGGGAAGGCGCTACTCAGCAAATGTGGTCGATTGTCGCTTTTTAGACTGGAATATTTTTTGGGTAGGTGCTAGTATTGGCCGTCTTTAATTTATTGCGGCGTTTGCCGCTGCGGATGGAGTCGTTCATGAAGAAGGCTTTGTTTTATCAACAGCTCGAAGGAGAGCGCGTGCTCTGCGGACTTTGCCGCTTGCGCTGCCTGATCGGCCCCGGGGAGCGCGGGCACTGCCGGGTGCGGGAGAACCGCGACGGCGTCCTCTACTCGCTGGTCTACGGCCGGTTGGTCGCGGAGCACGTCGATCCCATCGAAAAGAAGCCTCTCTTCCATTTCCTGCCGGGAAGCAGATCCTATTCGGTGGCGACCGTCGGCTGCAACTTCCGTTGCCTGCATTGTCAAAACTACGGCATCTCCCAACCGGAGGAGCGGGGCGTGGTCGGCTCCGGCAGCTTCGTCGCGCCTGAAACCGTGGTGGAGCGCGCCATCGCCGCCGGCTGCAGCTCCATCTCCTATACCTACACCGAGCCCACGATCTATTTCGAATACGCCCTGGAGATCGCCCGGCTGGCCAAGGCGGCCGGCCTCAAGAACGTCTTCGTCACCAACGGCTACATCACCAACGAGGCGCTTGCCGCGATCGCGCCTTTTCTGGATGCCGCCAATATCGACCTGAAGGGGTTCAGCGAGACGTTTTACCGGGAGGTGGTAGGCGCGTCCCTGGCTCAAGTGCTGGAATGCATCAAGGAGTACAAAAGGCTCGGCATTTGGCTGGAGATAACCACCCTGGTGATACCCAACCGCAACGACGACCCGGAACAACTGCGCGGCATCGCCGCATTCATCGCCACCGAACTCGGCCGGCAGACCCCGTGGCATGTCAGTCAATTCCACCCGACCTTTCAACTCACCTCCGAACCCCGCACCCCGGTCGCCACCCTGAGGATGGCCCTGGCCATCGGCCAAGAAGCGGGGCTTGGCTTTGTCTACGAAGGGAACGTCCCCGGCAACGGGGGGGAGAACAGCTGCTGCCCCTCCTGCGGAGGCCTCCTGGTCAAGAGATACGGCTATATCATCGAAAAAAACCTGCTGGCTCGAGGACGCTGCCCCGGTTGCGGCCTGGCCGTCGACGGCGTATGGGAGTGACCTTGCCGAGGAGGAAAGAGGGGGGGAGGGCGCCATGACTAAGACCACCGCACCGGCCTGCCTCGACCGGCAACTCGCCTGCGAGCACGCCGATCTGAGCCAAGAGGTGCTCGAACTGCGCCATGCCAACCGGGAGTTGGAGGCTTTCTGTCAAGCGATCTCCCACGACCTGCGCGCCTCGCTCACCAGCATCTACACCTCCGGCCAGGCGCTGCAAGAGTACGCGGACGAGTTGGACGCCAACGGCCGCTTCTTCGTGAACTCGATCAACGAGGGGTGCAACCGGGCGGAAGCCACGCTCGACGCGCTGATGACCCTGTCCCGGGTGAACGAGGCGGAGGTCGCCCGCGCGCAGGTCGATTTGAGCAGCATCGCCCGCAAGACCGCAGCCGACTTGCATCGACTGGAGCCAAGCCGAGCGGTTCGCTTCAAGATCGGCCGGCAACTGCGCGTGCAGGCGGATCCCCTGTTGCTGCCGATCGCCCTGGACAACCTGATCCGCAACGCCTGGAAGTACACCTCTCGCGCTCCCGAGCCGCTGATCGAGCTGGGGTCCATGACCTCGACCGAGGGAGAGACCGTGTTTTTCCTGAAGGACAACGGCGTGGGCTTCGACAGCGCGCGCAGCGAGGAGCTGTTCCTCCCTTTTCGCAGGCTGCATTCCCCCCAGGATTTCCCCGGCAACGGTTTGGGCCTCGCCACCGTGCGGCGCATCATTCGCCGCCACAACGGGCGGATCTGGGGCGAGGGGCGGCCGGGCTGCGGCGCCACCTTTTACTTCACCGTCAACGGTTGATCCCTCCCGGGGCAACGGAAACGGCTGACCCTCCCACGGCAACGGAAACGGTTGCCCCTGATCCGCTATTCATGATATACAACACTACTGACTCACATTAATTACCAGCTGTACGAGGTGCTCTTGAAGGTCTCACTGCTGCGACGCTGCTGGGTCACCTTTACCATCTGGGTGATCGGCAGCTACGCATCCGCCATCAATCGCTTCCAGATCAAGGGAGCGCACAAGATACCGCGCAGCGGCGGGGTCTTGGTCGCCTCCAACCATATCTCGGCCTACGACACCATTTTCCTCCCCTGGGCGGTGATCAGGGCGAATCCTTTGCAGATGATCTGGGCTCCGGCCAAGGAGGAGCTGTTCGCCAACCGGTTCATGGGGATGGTCTATCGCTCCTGGGGCGCCTTTCCGGTCCGGCGCGGCAGGGACGTGCGCGCCGGCAAGCACATAAACGAGCTGCTTATCGATCAAAAGGTGATGCTCTTCCCCGAGGGGACCAGGCACAAGGACGGCGTGCTGGGCAAGGGGAACCGCGGCGTCGGCAAGATCATCTACGACACCCGGCCACAGGTGATACCCGCAGCCATGACCGGCGTGAACCGCTGGCGTTTCCCCTCGCTTGGGGCCGAAGGCGGGGTCAGCTTCGGCGACGCCCT
Organism: uncultured Geobacter sp.; assembly: GCA_903925075.1. Classification (GTDB taxonomy): domain Bacteria; phylum Desulfobacterota; class Desulfuromonadia; order Geobacterales; family Geobacteraceae; genus Geomonas. Next base: position 5,044 of record CAIYDQ010000058.1, on the reverse strand, counting down.
GGATTTCCAGGACTTGTACGCGCTCGACGATTGCAAGGAGACTCATCAACTGATCGCCAATCGCGTCATGGAGGCGATCGCGGCGCTATTGAAGGCGGAGGGGAGTTACATAGATGCAGGTTGAAATTTTTTGCGACGGAGCCTGCAGCGGTAATCCCGGCATCGGCGGCTATGGCAGCATCATGCGCTGCAGCGGCAAGGTCAAGGAACTTTCCGGGGCCGAGGGGATTACCACCAACAACCGCATGGAGATGACCGCGGCCATTGCCGCGCTGGAGGCGCTGACCCGTCCCTGCGAGGTGGTGGTGACTACCGACTCGCAGTACCTCGCCAAGGGGATGACCGAGTGGCTTGCCGGGTGGGTGCGGCGGGGGTGGGTGAACAGCAAGAAGGAGCCGGTGCTGAACCGGGACCTTTGGGAGCGTCTGCTCGGGCTCTCCAAGGTGCACAAGATCCGCTGGGTCTGGGTGCGAGGCCACAACGGCCATGTCGAGAACGAGCGTTGCGACGAACTGGCGCGGGCCGCCATCGAGAAGTTCAAGGGACGTTAGTTCCTATAGTTTTGGAGTTGGCTTGGACTATTTCATCATCGAGGTTTCCGAGGAGGAGATCAAAAGAGAACGGGAAAAGGCGCGGGAACTGCGCAAGAGCCCCTGGTGGAAGAACCGCTTGGCCAAGGGGGCCTGCCACTGGTGCGGCGCCCGATTCCCCGTCGCCGAACTCTGCATGGATCACGTGGTGCCGGTGATCCGCGGCGGCAAGAGCAGCCGCGGCAACGTGGTTCCCAGTTGCAAGCAATGCAACAACCAGAAAAAACATCTGCTCCCCATCGAATGGGAAGAGTATCTGACGGCATTTACGGCCAGGGCGGAATCGGCCGGTCCGGAATCGGCCAGTCCGGAATCGCGGAGAGACAGTGAGTCAAGAGATTAAGGCGGTCATTTACGACTGCGACGGCGTGATGTTTGACTCCTTCGAGTCGAACCTCGCCTTTTACGCGCTGGTGATGGAGCAGTTCGGCAGGCCTCGTCTGGACCGAAACGACGCGCATGCCATGCGGGTCTTGCACACCTACTGCAACAAGGATGTGCTCGCCTACCTTTTCGACGGCGACGACCGGCTCGACGAGGTGCGCGCCTTCTCCGCGACCATCGATTATCGCAAGCTATTCCCCTTGATGCTCATGGAGGATGGTTTGCGCGAGACCCTGGACGCCTTGCACGGGCGCGTGGAACTGGCGGTCTGCACCAACCGCGCCAGCTCCATGGATCTGCTGCTGGAAGCCTTCGGGCTCCAGGGTTATTTTAGTTGCGTGATGACCGCCGGACGGGTGACCAACCCGAAGCCGCACCCCGAGCCGCTGTTGAAGGTGCTTGAGCAGTACGGCATCGACGCCGGGCAGGCGCTGTTCGTGGGCGATTCCGAGGTGGACCGGCAGGCGGCTGAGGCGGCAGGCGTCCCTTTCGTCGCCTATCGGGGCGAGATGCGCGCCATGGCGAGGATAGACCACCACCGGCAGCTGTTGTCGCTGCTGTCTTTGTAGGAAGACGGCCACCGTCAATTGCTGTCGCTGCTGTCTTTGTGGGATAGACGGCCATGATAGTTGCTTTCGCGCTGCCTGTAGGACGATTTCCGGCAGCCTCGCGGCTTGGCCGGTCAGCGAATAATGTGCGGACAGCGCAACCTGCTGTCCATGGCAATCGGGGGTGGCGATGGATCTTACGCCCATGGTAAACAGCGAAAAACTTTACGCGCAGGCTTTGGAAGCCATCGCCGGCAAAGAGACGCAATCGGCGCTCTCCCTGCTGGAGCGAGCGCTCAGGCTGAGCGACAATCACGCCTGGCACTCCAGTCTCGGATTGTGCATCGCCAAGGAACGGGGGCAGCTGAAAAAGGGGCGCGATCTGTGCGGCAATTCCCTGGCCCTGGAGCCGGAAAATCCGCTGCATTACCTGAATTTGGCCAAGATCCAACTGATGTCCGGGCACAAAACCGAGGCGCTGGAACTGCTCAGGGAGGCGATGTCGAAAGGCGAGAGCGCGGAGATCGTCGATCTTTTGGGCGCGATCGGCCCCAGAAAGCCGCCGGTCTTCGCTTTCCTGTCGCGCGACAACCCGTTGAACAAATGGGTCGGATTGCTCCTGCATCGAATCAGGCTCCGCTAGTCTGATTCCCGTGGTTGCCTGCCCCGCATTTACTGTATAATAGTGATCGCTGGCAAGCCGAGGGAAGGGAGGTGCGCAATGACCGACCAATTCAGGAAGCAGGGTGCGTTCAGCTGGTTTGAACTGACGACGACCGATGTGCGGGCGGCGGAGGCCTTTTACACCAGGCTCTTTGGCTGGACCACGGAGCCTTGGGTCGGGGAGGGGAGCTATACGCTCATCAAGGTTGACGGCAAGGAAGTGGGCGGCATCGTTTCGGCCCCCTCCGGGGAGAGCCCCAAGCCTTGCGGTTGGGGGCTCTACGTTACCGTGACCGACGTGGACGAGACGGCCAGGAAGGCCGAGGAGTTTGGCGGCAAGGTGCTGGTGCCGCCCACCGACATCCCGAGGGTGGGGCGCTTTTGCCTGATCGAGGATCCCTTGGGCGCGGTGATCACCGCCATCACCTATCGCCGCGGCTAGCGCAAAGACGCCGGCGCGCAGGTAGTGCGAAAAACAAAGGCCGCAGCAACCGAGACTATCAATCTCGGCGCTGCGGCCTTTGTTTTGTCCTCTCCGGCCGCGTTGTTAATCAGATTTCCAGTATCAGGGACATTTCGCGCAGTTCGTCCTGGGGGCTCTTGACGCTCACCACGACGGTCTCCAGCAGGGTCGGGATGATGGTGCTGCAGCAAAGCCCCACCATTTTCCCCGTTTGCCCCGCCAGCAGCAATTCCACCGCGGTAAAGCCGAAGCGGCTGCCGAGCAGCCGGTCGAAGACCGAAGGCGCGCCGCCGCGCTGGTAATGGCCGAGCACCGTTACCCGCGTTTCGAAGCCGATGGCGTCCTTGATGTTGTCGGCGACGTCCTGGGCCCGGCCCGCGCCTTCGGCGAGTATGATGATCGCGTTGCTGCGCCCTTCCTCGTAGCGCTGGCGCAACTGATTGCACAAGTCCTTCATGTCGCACTCCACCTCGGGCACGATGGCGTACTCCGCTCCGGTGGCGATCGCCGCCATGCTGGCCAGATAGCCCGAGTTGCGGCCCATCACCTCGATCACGAAGGCACGGTCGTGGGAGCTGGCGGTGTCCTTGATGCAGTCGACGGCGTAGATGATGTTGTTGAGCGCCGTATCCACGCCCAGGGCCATGTCGGTGAAGGGGATGTCGTTGTCGATGCTGGCAGGGATGCCGATCACCGGCACTCCCATCCGGTGCAGCGCCAGCGCGCCGTTGAGCGAGCCGTCCCCGCCGATGATGATCAACCCGTCCACGCCCAGTTCCCGCAGATGCCGCACGGCCTTTTCGCGTCCGGGCTCGGTCCTGAACTCCTCGGAGCGGGCCGACTGCAGGAAGGTGCCGCCGCGGTGCAGTATCCCGGCCACCTCCTTGGTCGTCATCTCCAGATAGTCGCCCTTCAGCACGCCGAGGTAACCCTTGCGAAAGCCGATCACCTCTACGCCGTGGCCGAGCGCCGTTCTGGTGGCGCTCCTGATGGCGGCGTTCATTCCGGAGCAGTCGCCGCCGCTGGTCAATATGCCGATCTTCTTCATAGGTGACTCCGAATTGTTACGTTGTGCCGGCAGTTTGGCATCCGAGCGGCGCCACGCCGGCGGATTAAAGCCAGGCATGAATATAGCACGATTTGCAACAAAAACGATCCGGTTTACTGCGGCGTCTAGTTAAAAAAGCCGGCGAGGGCGGGGAGGAGCAGCGCGGTGAACAGGCCGTTGAGCGCCATGGCCAGTGCGGCGAAAGCGCCCGCCAGTTGCGAGGTCTGGATGGCGCGCGCGGTGCCTATGCCGTGAGAGGCCACTCCCAGGGCCATGCCGCGCGCCATTTGGTCGTCTACCTTCAGCGACTTGAGGATGAAATCACCGCCGACGGCTCCGGTGATGCCGGTCAGCACCACGGCCACCGCGGTGAGCGACGGCAACCCGCCGATCTTTTCGGAGATGCCCATGGCGATCGGGGTGGTGATCGACTTCGGGGCGAGGGTAAGCAGCAGCACTTTTTCGCCGCCCAGCGCCCAGGCAATGCCGACGGCGCTGGTGATCGCGGTCAGGGACCCGATGGCCAGCGTGAGGATAATGGGAAGAAAGGCTTTCTTGACCACCGCCAGCTCTCGGTAAAGCGGTATGGCCAAGGCAACGGTGGCCGGACCGAGCAGGAAATGAATGAACTGGGCGCCGCGAAAATAGGTCTGATAGTCGGTATGGCTGATCTTGAGCAGAAAAACCAGGACAACCACGGCGGTGAGCACCGGATTCAAGAGCGGGTTGCAGTCGCATCTGCGGAAGATATAGGCGCCGAACTGGTAAGCCAAAAGGGTCAGCGTCAACCACAGCAAGGGAGACGCCGCCAGATAGACCCAGAGCTCTTTGATGTCGACGCTCATTGACCGCTCTCTTTTTGAGCGCCGCGAAAACGGCGGTTCAAGAACTGCATGGCGACGCCGGTCACGGCGATGGTCAGCAGCGTGCCGATGACGATCACCCCGGCAATGGGAGCCCAGGACCGGATCAGGAGATCGAGGTTGGTGATGACGCCGACGCCTGCGGGCACGAAAAGCAGCGCCAGGTAGCGCAGCAGGAAACCGCCGGCGCTGTCCAAATCGCGAGGCAACCTGTCCGCGCCCAGAAGCAGGAGACAGAAAAGGAGGACCATGCCGATCACCGGACCCGGAACCGGCATTTTCGTGACTTTGGTGACGATCTCGCCGACCAGTTGGCAAAGAAGAATAAGCGTTAACGATCCCAGCATGATTGCAGTTCCTTCTTTCAGGGCAAGAGGCGAATCGCTAAATTACTGCTTCCCTTGTTTCGGCGGACCCTTCATGTCATCGTCGTCGTCCAGCATCCGGTACTTGGGGCCTTCCACGTCGTCGAACTGACCGCGCTT
>CAIYDQ010000057.1 GCA_903925075.1 uncultured Geobacter sp. | reverse complement strand
GCCCCCTCTTGCGGGGGGGCGGGGGGGCGGCGAATGTCCTTGTGGCCTTTTTTTTCAATGAAGCCTCCCTGCCGCTACCAGTTGCCTGCCGCCGCGCCGCCCGCCATCGCCGTCTCTTCCCGCCGCGAATCGGCGTGCCGGCGATAAACGGTCTGGCCGCAGGGGGCGAACAGGTGTTCCGCGAAATTGAGATTTTCCGAGTGGCCGGCGAAATACAGCCCGTCCGGCTTGAGATGGCGCTGGCTGCGCGACAGAATTTCCTTCTGGGTCGAGCGGTCGAAATAGATCATCACGTTGCGGCAGAAGATGGCGTCGAAGGCCTCCTTCATCGGCCACACCGGTTCCGCCAGGTTCATGGCCTGAAAGGTGATGAGGCGGCGCAGCTCGGGGCGCACCCGCACGCTGCCGCTGTTGTTGCCGCTCCCCCATTCGAAATAGCGCTTCAGCATGAGCTGCGGCAGGTGGCTTACCCGCTCCATCGGGTAGACCCCCTCGCGCGCCTCGGCCAGCACCGCCCGGTCCACGTCGGTGGCCAGGATGGCGATCGGCGGGGTCAGCGTATTGAAGGTTTCCGCCGCCGTGATGGCCATGGAATACGGCTCCTCGCCGGTGGATGCCGCGCAGCTCCAGAGCTGGAACTTTCCTTGCTGCCGGTGTCGGGCCAGGTGCGCCGCGAGGATAGGAAAGTGGTGCTGCTCCCGGAAGAAGGAGGTCATGTGCGTGGTGAGGGCGCCGACGAAGGCGCCCCACTCGTCGTGGCCGGCGTGCTCCAGCAGTTCCAGATACTTGGCGAACGAGGTCAGGCCGTGGGCGCGCAGGCGGCGCGCCAGGCGGTTGTAGACCATTTCCGCCTTGGTGGCGGAGAGCGAGATGCCGGCGCGCTGGAAGATCAGCTGGCTGATTTTCTGAAAGTCCGCCTCAGTGAACAGGAACTCCCGTGCCGCCGCCATCGGCTGGGATACGGTGCTAGTGGTGGTGTTCATCTCTTGACCCTCCCGTGCGGCTATCCGCTCGCCCCCATAAAGGGCGCGGCCGGATCAGCTGTAGCCGTTCCAATCGGCGTCGTCGCCCACCGCCATCGCCAGGATCGGCGGCGCCTGCCCGGCGCCCTGCGCCTTGCGGCCGGACGCGGTCATCGTCTTGTGGTAGCCGTTGGCCTTCTTCACCTTCTCCAGCGGGGGGGGCTGCTGCCTCACGCCCGGCGAGGCGGCGAACCCCTCCATCCTCGCCCCCCCGGCGGCGCCCCTTTGCCCGCCGACCAGCTTGAAGCCGTTGACCGCCTCCACCAAGAGGCCCGCCTGCTCCTGGAGCGAATCGGCCGCGGCCGCCGACTGCTGCACGATGGAGGAGTTCTGCTGGGTCATCTCGTCCATGGAGGTGATGGCGATGTTGATCTGCTCGATGCCGCAGCTCTGCTCCACCGAGGCCGCGGAGATCTCGGCGACGATCTCGGTCACCCGCTTGATGCTGGCCACGATCTCCTGCATGGTCTGGCCGGCCTCGCCCACCAGCTTGCTGCCGCTTCCCACCTTGTCCACCGAATCGCCGATCAGCGACTTGATCTCCTTGGCCGCCGCCGCGCTTCGCTGGGCGAGGTTGCGCACCTCGCCGGCCACCACGGCGAAGCCGCGTCCCTGCTCGCCGGCGCGGGCCGCCTCCACCGCCGCGTTCAGCGCCAGGATGTTGGTCTGGAAGGCGATGCCGTCGATGACGCCGATGATGTCGGAGATCTTCTTGGAGCTATCGGAGATGGAATCCATGGTGGTGACCACCTTGCCGATCACCGCGCCCCCCTTGACCGCCACGTCGCTGGCGGCGATGGCCAACTGGTTCGCCTGCTGGGAGTTCTCCGCGTTCTGCTTCACGGTGGAGGTGAGCTCCTCCATGCTGGCGGCGGTCTCTTCCAGCGAGGCCGCCTGCTGCTCGGTGCGCTGGGCCATGTCCGCGCTCCCCGCGGCGATCTGCCGGGAAGCGGTGGCTATCGACGCGGTGCCGGCGCTGACGTTGCCGACGATGCTGCGCAGGTTCTCCACCATGGCGACGAAGGCGTTGCCCATCACGTCGCGCTCGGAGGCGGGACGCACCGTCAGGGTCAAGTCGCCCGCCGCGATCAGCTCCGCGGAGCTCGCCAGCTCCTTCAGCACGGCCACCATGTTCTGCAGGGAGAGCATGAGCCGGTCCTGGCCGGAGCGGGGCCTCACCTCCACCGCCAGGTCGCCGTGGGAGATCTTTTCGGCAACCTCGGCGATGGTGCCCATGGCGGAGATCAGCACGTTCAGGTTGATCTTCAGCTCGTTGAAGTCGCCGCGGTAGTCGTCCGTGATCGGGGTCGGTATGTCCCCCTTGCTGATCCGGTCCACGTATTCGGCGGCCACGTTCAAGGGCCCGATCACCGCGTCCAGCGTCCTGTTCACCCCGTCCACCACCTGCCGGAAATCCCCTTGATGCCGCGAGCCATCGGCCCTGGTGGCAAGCCTTCCTTCCACGGCCGCGACCGAGAGCATCCTGGCGTCGGCGATCAGCGCGCTCACCGCGTCTATGCAGACGTTCAGGTTGTTCTTGATCTCGTTGAAGTCGCCCTGGTAGCTGTCGGTGATCTTAGGCGGAATGTCCCCCTTGCTGATCCGTTCCGCGTATTCGGCGGCCACGTTCAAGGGGCCGATCACCGCGTCCAGCGTCCGGTTCACCCCGTCCACCACCCGTCGGAAATCCCCCTGATGCCGGGAGGCGTCGGCCCTGGTGGCAAGTTTTCCTTCCAAGGCGGCGGCCGAGAGCATATCGGCGTCGGCGACCAGGGCGTTGACCGCGTCGATGCAGGTGTTCAGGTTGTTCTTGATCTCGTTGAAGTCGCCCTGGTAACTGTCGGTGATCTTCGGCGGGATGTCCCCCTTGCTGATCCGGTCCACGTATTCCCCCGCCACGTTCAAGGGGCCGATCACCGCGTCCAGTGTCTGGTTAACCCCGTCCACCACGCGCCGGAAATCCCCCTGATGCCGGGAAGCATCGGCCCTGGTGGCAAGCCTTCCTTCCACGGCCGCGACCGAGAGCATCCTGGCGTCGGCGACCAGGGCGTTGACCGCATCGATGCAGGTGTTCAGGTTGTTCTTGATCTCGTTGAAGTCGCCCTGGTAACTGTCGACGATCTTCGGCGGAATATCCCCCTTGCTGATTCGGTCCACATATTCGGCAGCCACGTTCAAGGGGCCTATGACCGCGTCGAGCGTCTGGTTCACCCCGTCCACCACCTGCCGGAAATCCCCCTGATGCCGGGAGGCGTCTGCCCTGGTGGCCAGCCTTCCCTCCACGGCTGCGACCGAGAGCATCCTGGCGTCGGCGACCAACGCGCTCACCGCGTCGATGCAGGTGTTCAGGTTGTTCTTCATCTCGTTGAAGTCGCCCTGGTAACTGTCGACGATCTTCGGCGGGATGTCCCCCTTGCTGATCCGGTCCACATATTCGGCGGCCACGTTCAATGGGCCTATGACCGCGTCGAGCGTATGGTTTACCCCGTCCACCACCCGCCGGAAATCCCCCTGATGCCGCGAGGCGTCGGCCCTGGTGGCAAGTTTTCCTTCCAGGGCGGCGGCCGAGAGCATGTTGGCGTCGGCGACCAAGGCGTTGACCGCGTCGATGCAGGTGTTCAGGTTGCTTTTGATCTCGTTGAAATCGCCCTGGTAATCGTCAGTGATCTTGGGGGGGATGTCGCCCTTGCTGATCCGGTCCACGTATTCCCCGGCCACGTTCAAGGGACCGATCACCGCGTCCAGCGTCCGGTTCATCCCCTCCAGCACGCAGCGGAACTCGAAATTGATGCGTTGCGCGTCCCCCCTGGTCGCCAGGTTCCCTTTCACCGCCGCCTCGCTCAGGCGCTGGCACTCCTCCACCAGTCCCTTCAGGATGCCGGCTATGTTGCGCCTGAGGTAAAAGCCGATCGCCGCAGCCATGAGCAGCGTCACCACGATGGCGCCGATCATCAGAGCCCTCGCGCGAGCGGCGTCCGCATCCGCGGATTTGCTGGCCTCCTTGGCAAGGGCGATGTTAAGTTCTACCAGCTTTGCCAGAGGCTGCTCGATCTCCAGGAATCTCAGGCGCGACTCTTGCGACGCCTTGAAAACCTGTTCGTCGACGGCTTCCATGCGTGAGTCGTCCAATGAAACCCCCGAGGACATCAGCCGGTCCTTCTCCAGGGAACCGGCGAGCACCGGCTGATGCGACTTCTTCCAAGCCTCCCACCTGGGGACGAACTCCTTCCACATGGCGGCTTCTTCCCTGCCCTGCGGCAGCGATTCGTATACCTTCCAGGCCGCGTCCGCTCTCTTCATCGCCCTCTCGGCGAACTCGTACTGGGCTTTTCTGAATTGCGGCTCGGCCATCCTGCGGTTGATCAAGCCCCGCTCCGCCACCGCCACCTTGTACATCGACTCGCTCATGATCAAGAGGCTCTGCACGCTGGGGAGACGGTTATCGCTGATCTCGTCCAGGTTCATCATGGTCGATCTGATACCCGAGACCCCCACGAACCCCATGACGGCGGCGATGAGGGTCACCGCCGCGAATCCGGCCACTATTTTGTTTCCCAGCTTCATCCGTTCGAACATATCGCGTCCCCCCTTTAGTGTGGTAAACGGCCGCAAATCGGTCAACGGCCCCCGATGCCTTCAGGCGGCCAGGCTTTGCCGGCTGTCGCCGACGCCGTCCATGAGCTGCATGTCGGCGCTGCTCATCAGCCGCTCGATGTCCACCAGTATCAGCATCTGCTCGTTGCAGGCGCCGATGCCGACGATGTATTCGGTGCCGAGCCCGGCGCCGAACTGCGGCGGCGGTTTGATCTGCTCCGGCAAGAGACTCACCACGTCCGACACCCCGTCCACCACCATGCCGATCACCCGCCCCAGCACGTTCATGATGATCACCACGGTGAACTCGTCGTAGAGCGGGTCCGGGAGGGAGAACTTGATGCGCATGTCGACCACCGGCACGATCACCCCCCTAAGGTTCATGACTCCCTTGACGAAGGGCGGGGTGTTGGCGATGCGGGTCACGGCATGGTAGCCGCGTATCTCCTGGACCTTCAGGATCTCCATGCCGTACTCCTCCTTCCCCAGGGTGAAGGTGAGGTACTCGCTGGCGCTGTTTCGCGCCGCTCTGCCGGTCATATCTTCCATGGCTCTCCTCCGTTGGCTGCGTCCGCCTGCGTCCGCGTCTCCACGGCGCCGGGAGGGGCGACCCGTCCCTGGCGCCACAGTTGCACCAGGTCCACCACGTCCAGGATCAGGGCTATCCCCCCGTCCCCGAGGATGGTAGCCCCGGCCGTTCCCTCCACCTTGCGGTAATTCTTCTCCAGGCTCTTGATCACCACCTGGTGCTGGGTGAGCAGTTCGTCCACCAAAAGCGCCACCTGCTCGCCGTCGGCGTCCACGATCATGACCACCGCTTCCTCCGGCCGCTGCAGCGCGCCGGCTATCCCGAAGACGGCGCCGATCGGCAAAATCGGCAGGTAGGCGCCGCGCACCTGCACCGTAGAGTGGTCGCCGACCCGGTTTATCTCGCCGGGCTTTGGCTGCAGCGACTCGACGATCGAGTTGAGCGGCACGATGAAGGTTTCGCCGCCTACTCGGACCGAGAGGCCGTCCAGGATGGCGAGGGTGAGCGGCAGCGACACCAGCACCCGGCTGCCGGCGCCCGCCTGCGAGCTGATCGACACCCGTCCCCCCATCGCCTGGACGTTCCTCATCACCACGTCCATGCCGACGCCTCGCCCCGAGACGTCGGTGACCTGATGCGCGGTGGAGAAGCCGGGGGCGAAGATCAACTGCCAGAGCTCTTCATCGGCCATCTCCTCCGAGGCGGCCATCCCCTTTTCGGCCGCCTTGGCGAGGATGGCGGCGCGGTTCAGCCCGGCGCCGTCGTCCGCCACCTCGATCACGATCCGTCCGCCGGTCTGGGCGGCGCAAAGGGTGACGGTCCCGACCGGCGGCTTGCCGAAGGCCACGCGCTGCTGCGGGGACTCGATGCCGTGGTCCAGCGAGTTGCGCACCAGGTGCGTGAGCGGATCCGCCAGCTTCTCGATCAGCCCCTTGTCGAGTTCCGTCTGCTCGCCCACCAGTTTCAACTCCACCTGTTTGCCGAGCTTGGCCGCCAGGTCGTGCACCAGGCGCGGGAACCGGTTGAAGATGAAGCTGATCGGCATCATGCGGATCGACATCACGCTCTCCTGCAGGTCGCGCGTGCTGCGCTGCAAGAGCTGCATGCCGTGGTGCAGGTCCTGGTGGAGCAGGGGGTCGAACTGCTGCGCCGTTTGGGCCAGCATGGCCTGGAGGATCACCAGCTCGCCCATCTGATTGATGAGCTGGTCCACCTTGCTCGTCCCGACCCTGATCGAGCTGGCCTCGGGGTGGTCCTGACATTTGCGTCCCGGAGGCGTCGCGGCCGGTTCCCGCGGGGAGCTCGCCCGGGGCCCGCCGCCGGCGCCGATAGGCGGCTCGGCGGGGAGGAGGCAGGCAGCCTTTTCCCCGGGCTTAACCGGCTCCGGCGCGTTGCCGGCGTCGTCGGCGTTCAGCGTCTCGATGCTGACCTCGTCGTCGTCCGCCACGAACATGAAGACGTCGCGGATCTCGTCCGGCGTGACCGGGGCGGTCAGTTGCAATTCCCAGGAGACCAGGCAGCGCTCGTAGTCGTACTGTTCGAAGCTATCCGGCGCCTCGATGCGGGCATGGTTTAGCAGCTCTCCCATATCGGCCAGTTCGTCGAAGATCGGCTCCATGCGGACCATGCGGTTGAAGAAGTTGTCCGGGGGGACGAATTCGATCCGGTAGCTTCTCGGCGCGCTCTGCTCGGGGGACGCTCCCTCCTCGGCGGCGGCGGAGGCGGGGGACGAGGCGAGCGGGGCCGCGGGGCCGACCATGGCCTGCAACCTCTGGCAAAGCGCCTCCACCTTGGCCTGATCCACCTCGGTTCCGTCGCGGTGCCCCGCGAGCTGCATGCGGATGGCGTCTCCCGCCTCCAGAAACAGCTCCACCATCGGCGCGCTCAGCGCCAGGTCGCGATGGCGCACCCGGTCGAGCAGCGACTCCAGCGCATGGGTCAAAACGGCCATGTCCGGGAAGCCGAAGGTGCCGGCTCCTCCCTTGATGGAATGGGCGGCGCGAAAGACCGCGTTCAGCTCTTCCTCGTCGGGGCTGCTCGGGTCGATGGAGAGCAGAATGCTTTCCATGTCGGCGAGATGCTCGGCGCTCTCTTCGAAAAAGAGCGGAAAAAATTGTGAAATGTCGATCTCCATAAGGTCACCTGAGTTTCGTCACGCCAAAGGGAGGCCGAGATGCCTGGTAACTAGCAGCTTTGCTGCGCGCTGAACAGCCGGGTGAGGCCCAGACGCTTTTGTGTGTCCACCACGGTTTCCGGGAGGTTGACCAGGTTCAATCTAACGCCCCTTATATTCAAGCAGTGCAGCCAGGTATAGAGAAGCTGAAAGCCGCACAGGTCGATCTTGGCGATGCCGCTGCAATCGATGTCCACGACTGCGTTGGTTTGATCCCAAAAATTCGACAACTCCATCAGCGGATCGATCTGTCTGACGGCCCCTTCAATAGTCCAATCACCTTGTAAGCGCGCAGATACGTTTGATGCCTGGTAATGCATGCCTGCCTCCTTTTACAAAGCATGATTTCAATATTTCCGCCGCGGTAATTTTTACCTTGGGCGGCGCGTTTCCCCCTGGCGAGCCCTTTGAGAGTCAAAGCTGGCACCCCGATCGCGTCAGGGGATGCCTGCGGACGGCTGCGGGAGCAGAGGCGGCGACGGCTGACCGCTTCCAGAGGCAGGTGCCGCAGATGTCTTGAGGACAGCCGATGTGACGCAGCATACCGGCGACCTTGCTCACCGAAGAGAGCGCCTGGCATCGGCCGATATTGACGGCGAAATCGAGCTCGCAGGCGATGGAGGTCCGATGGGCGCTGCAAAGAAGCTGCAGTCCGGCGACGTCCACCTCAGTGACCCCGTCCAGGGAAACCTGCACGTTCTTGCCGAGGCAGAAGGCCCCCAGCAGCACGTTTCTTAGCCGCTGTATCTGCTGTACCGTAATGGGACCGCCGATGGCGACCTTGGTTGTCGATTCCTTGCTGCTGATCTTGATGGTCAAATTTTCCATTGCCGCTCCTTTCTCGCGCTTTGATGCAAAGGTTCAGATGCGCCAGCCGCACTCTCCGGCGATTTGCTTCGTTGCCCTGGTATTACATGGAACGTGCCAAGATTAGGGAGTGTTCTAAAACAGCTGGTTGCGCGCTGCAGGCGGGAAGCGGAGGGAAAGAGTTGCCTTTGGGGTGCCCCCGGAGAGGCGTTGTTTTACTGCAAACAAGGCCCTTTGCGCCGTGGCGGCAGTGGGAAATTTTTTCACGGCGGGAAAAAATTACCCTGAAGGGCGAAGGGCAAAGGGCAAAGGGCAAAGGGCAAAGAAGGGCGAAGAAGGGCGAAGAAGGGCGAAGAAGGGCGAAG
>CAIYDQ010000056.1 GCA_903925075.1 uncultured Geobacter sp. | reverse complement strand
GCTCGACCGATAGATCGGGTCGTACCAGGCGGCAGCACTCAGGCGTATGCCGAAATCCTTTTTGTAGACGGCGTCCGCCTCGGTCAAGAGGTCCAGGCGGCTCGATACCAGCCCCACGTTGAAATTGCTGTCGCCGTCGTTGTGGTTGACGCTGTTCACGATGTCCTTGCCCTGCCCCCTGAGGCGTTGCGCCAGGGTGTACCTCAAGGTGTTATCCCAGTGGATGACCAGGTCCTCGTTTCCGGTCGGCACCTCGAAGGCGCCCGCACTGCCGCAGACGCCGAGCATCGCCGCCAGCGCCCCCGCTGCGCAGCCGTGCCTGACCATGCCCTGCAAACCGCGCTTTCCTTGCCTTTGTGAATCTTTCGCCCCCATATGAAACCCTCCTAATTCAATTACATCTGTTTACCTGCCAAAGTCGCCCCAAACTTCTCGATGACATGCTCTCCTTTCCGATATTTTTCTGCTGCTTCGCGCTACAGCCCGATCCCCGATTTGCCGGGCGCCAAGATATTGTTGGGATCGAGCGCCTTTTTGATGGTGCCGTGCAGCCTGGCCATGGCGGGGCCGTAGCTGTCGGCCACCTTGTCCATGAAGCCGGTGTTGGTGCGATTGACCGCCCAGCCGTGCTTGGTGAAGGTCTTCAGCAGTTCCTCGTAGCAGTGGTAGGCGCGCTTCACCTCCGCCGGGTCGCTCCGGTTGAAGCGCAGATCGACGACGTGGCGGGCGTCGCGCCAGAAAAAGCTGAACTCGCTCAGGTAGTCGAAGCCGTGCTTGTTGACGATCTCGGTCGCCACCTTCACCTGCTGGGCGCACTCGGCCGGACGCGCCGAGGCGCTGGGCGAGAAGCGCATGGAGCCGCCGCCGGCGCGCCACCGGTCCAGCGGGCTTTTCTCGGTCACCCCGCCCATCATCAGCTGCTTGCGGTAGGCGAAGGCCGGGTCGCCCTTGGCCTCCTTCTCGGTGATGATCTTGATCTTGTTGCCGAACGCCTGCTGAAAGGTGCCGGAGACGTACATCCAGTTGAGCGCCACCTGCTCGGGGGTGCCGTAGACCGCGCCGTACAGGTTCCAGGCGCCCACGCCGAAGCCGTCCTGCAGCTTCTTCCCGGGGATGATGCTCCCCTTGCTGAGGAAGGCGCCGTGGTTCTTCTTGTCGGCGTCGAAGACGGTGGCCGCCTCCCACCCCGCGTTCACCAGGGCGCAGGCGTTGGGCACGATCTGGGTCTGGCGCAGGAACATCAGCGGCTTGATGATGTCGGCGATCATCTCGCTCTTCGGGAACTTGATGCAAAAGGGCATGTACCCTCCCGGCGGCGGCGCCCCCATCAGCCAGGAACCCATCTTGGTGACGATGCCGTTGTTGGCCTGGGAGAAGAGGCCGTCGACGTAAGGCCCGAAGCCCCATTTGAACACCTGCCAGCTGGTGGAGTTGGGGATGCCCCCCATGCCGGTCTTGAGCATGCTGCCGTCGGCCAAAACCACCTCCATGCCGCAGGAGAAGAGGAAGTCCTCGCTGTAGGGGGTGTAGCCGCTGCCGCGCTCCAGGATGTTGCCGATCACGCTCACGTTGGCCGCGGGGGCCGGCGCGTCCAGCCAGAAATTCATCTTGTTCTTGGTCAGGTGCGCCTGCAGTTCGCCGTAGGTCACCCCGGGCTCCAGCAGGCAGTAGCCCAGCTCCTGGTCGACCTCGATGATCTTCTTCATGTTTCTCAGGTCGAGCACGATCTGGCCGCGGCTGGCCGGCGCCGAGGAGCCGTACCCCTCGTGCTCGCCGTTGCACACCGTCCAAAGCGGGGTCTTGTACTTGGTGGCGATGCCGACCAGCGCCTGGATCTCCTTGGGCGAATTCGGGAAGATCACCGCCGAAGGGGTGTGCAGCGACTCGCTTTCGGCGATGCCGATGGCCAGGTAGGGTTGCAGGGAGGCGGCATCGGTGCGCACCCGGGCCTCGCCCAAAAGGGTGCGGTACTCCTTGACGGCTTTGGCAAAAGTTTCTTCGGTCACGCCCTTTGGGAGCGCAAGGAAACTACTCATCTTCATACCTCCTCGGACTCTTTCTCGTTACAGAGGAACATTCAGGTCGATGCCGGACTTGCCGGGGGCCAGAATGTTGTTGGGATCCAGCGCCTTCTTCAAGGTGTAGTGGATCCGGCGCATGTCCGGGCCGTAGGAGTGGGACACCTTCTCCATGAAGGCCGTGTTGGTGCGGTAGGTCCCCCAGCCGTTCTTGGTGAACACCTTCAACAGCTCGTCGAAGCACTTGTAGGCCTTGTCCATCTCGTCGGGCTGGTTACGGTCGTAGAGCAGGTCGATGATGTGGTGCATGTCGCGCCACCCCACGATGAACTCGGAGACGTAGTCGAAGCCGTACTTGTTGAGGATCTCGGTGGCGAGCCTCATCTGCTTGTCGCACTCGGAGGGGCGCGCCGCCGCCACCGGGGCGAACCACATGGAGCCCCCGCCGCCGCGCCAGTTGTAGAGGCCGAACTCCTGCAGGGTGGAGCCCCCCATCATCAGCTGCTTTCGGTACTCGAAGATCGGGTCGTCCTTGGCCTCTTTCTCGGTGATGATCTCGACGTCCTTGCCGAACTTCGCCTTGAAGGCGCCGGAGACGTATTTCCAGTTGAGCGCCACCTGCTCGGGCGAGCCGTAGAGGGCCGCGTAGAAGTTCCAGGCGCCCACCGAGTACTTGTCCATGATCTGCTGGAACACCTTGGGCGGCAGGCTCCCCTTCCCTTTGTAGAAATCCTGCCGGTTGGTCCCCTTGCCGTTCTTGTCGTAGGTGAAGTGGCCGGCCGCCTCCCAGCCGGCGTTCACCACCACGCAGGCGTTGGGGATGATGTTGGCGAGCCTCAGCGGCATGAAGGTCTTGATGATGTCGGCCAGCATGTCCACCTTGGGGAACTTCATCAGGAAGGGCATGTAGCCACCCGGCGGCGGCCCCTTCATCAGCCAGACGCCGAGCTTGGTGAGGATGCCGAAGTTGGACTGGGTGAAGATGCCGTCCACGTAAGGGCCGTAGCCCCATTTGTAGGACTGCCAGCTGGTGGAGTTCTGTACCCCGCCGGTGCCGGTGCGGATCACGTCGCCGTTGGCCAGCACCAGCTCCATGCCGCAGGAGAAGAGGAAGTGTTCGCCGTAGGGGGTGTAGCCCACCCCGCGGTCCATGGTGTTGCCGACCGGGCTGGCCATGGAGGAGGGGGCGGGGACGTCCACCCAGAGGTTCATCTTGTGCTTCTTGAAATACTGCTGCAGGTCGTAGTAGGTGACCCCCGGCTCAACCAGGCAGTAGCCGAGCTCCTCGTCGACGTGGATGATCTTCTTCATGGTCTTCAGGTCGAGCACGATCTGGCCGCGGGTGGCAGGTGCCGCCGAGCCGTAGCCCATGTTCTTGCCGGTGCTCACCGTCCAAAGCGGCGTCTTGTACTTGTTGGCGATGGCGACGATCGCCTGGATCTCCTGCACCGTGCGCGGGTACATGGCCGCCGAGGGCTTGTGCAGCTCCGCGGTCTCCGGGATCATGATCTTCATGTAGGACTGCAGGGAAGCCGGGTCGGTGCGCACCCGGTCCTCGCCCAGAAGCGCTCGATATTCCTTGATGGCCTTCGCGAAGGCCTCTTCCGTCACTCCCTTGGGAAGTGCAATGAAACTGCTCATTTTCGAACCTCCTGGGTTACAGCTGGGCGGAAAAGGTCACCCGGTTGCTGTCTTCGTAGCTGATGTAGTGGAAGGAGCCGCAGCAATCGACGATCGCCTCGTGCACGACGGCGAAGGTCGCCGGGTCCACCACGCCCACGAAGGTGTTGGCTTTGCCCCGGGCGTCCTCGTAGAGGGCCTTTGTTTGGAAATAATGGTCGCTGAGCGAGCCGGTCAGCGGCTGCACCGTCCAGTCGCCGCGGGCGTTGTTGTTCATCAGCTCCACGAAGTCGCTCGCCTTGCCGAGGCTCGGCACGAAGAGACAGACCCCGACGATCTCGCCCTTGACGGCCGCCTCCGCCCGGCTCGCCTGCCCGCCGGCGCCGGTTGCCGCCAAAGCCGCGCCCGCCGAGAGAAACGTCTTGAAAAATCCCCTTCTGCTCGTGTTGGTCATTTCTTCGCTCCTCCTTGCGGCGTCGCCTGCGGCTGGTACTCCGGGTGCAGCTTGCGGTAGGCCGCCACGTCCTTCATGTAGGCGACGATCTGGTTCATCTCCTTGGGGCTTACTTCCGACAGTCTGAAGGCCGGCATGGCGTTGTAGCCGAAGCGCACGTTGTTGCGGATGTACTGCTCGTGCAGCGGGTTGCCGCTTTTGGACTGCATGTCGAAGATCCCCGTCGGACCGATCTGCACCCCCACCTTGTGGCACATGAAACAGTACATGGCGAAGACGTAAGGCATTTTCGGCGGTTCCGGCGCCTGGGCGCCCGCGCCCAGAGGTATCCCGAAGATCAGCGCTGCCGCCGCGATTAACAAGGTTTTCCGGTTCATTCTCTCACTCCTCGTGGTAAGTTCAGAACTCCTGATCTCGCATCAGAAGTTACGCTCGGCCCTGGCATTTCTCCCACTCCCGACCCTCTCCCGGCAAGGGAGAGGGGGCTTGGATCACTCCTCGTTCTCCGCTTCCCCCGGCACCGGGGGGAGATCGCCTTCGGGGACCAGCAGGTCCAGCTTGGCGGGGACGAAGTCCGCCTTGAGCTTGGCCGTGTACTGGCGCGAAAGCTCGCGCCGGCTGAGGCTCAGCACGTAATTCGCCAGGGACTCGATCTGCTCGTCGTTCATGGCGGGGAGATGCATGGGGGAGCCCGGACTCACCTTCTTGGGATCCTTGAAATGCTCGATCACCCAGTTCTGCTTGGAGTGCGCGCCCTGCACGCCGGCATAGGAGAAGCCGCCCGGATCCTTGTCCGCGAAGGCGCTCAGCTCGGGTCCGACCGCGCCCCCCTGGTTGTCGATCTGGTGGCAGCCGGCGCAATGCATCTCCTTGAAGAGCTCGCGCCCCTCGATCAGCCGGTTCGCGCCGATCGCCTGGAAATCCTTGTGGCAGGCGCCGCAGCGCGACTGCATCATCCCCTTGGCCAGCATCGGCGCCGCCCAATCCGAGATCGGCTTGTGCGCGGCCCCCTCAAAGGTGGTCGCCATCCCCTGACCGCCGTGGCAGATGGTGCAGCCGTACTTCTCGACCGGATGCTTCTTCAACAGTTCCGGGTAGGGGTGGCTCTTCAGCGGCTGCTTGGCGTCGGCGAACAGGGGATCTTCCATGCCGAGATGACAGCTCGTGCAGCGGTCCACCGTCCCCCACTCCTCGACCACGGTCTGTTTGATCTCCGGCTGCATCCCCGCTACCCGCTGGTAGAAGACCGGATTTTTCACGGGATCGAGCTTTTTCAGGAGCTGTTCTTTGTACGCGGCCTGATAAGGCTTCCATTCCCGCTTCGCATCCCCGATCGCCATTACGCCCAAAAGGACCAAAGCGGCCAGTCCGCAGACGATGCAAAGTGATGTTAGCTTGCGCAAGACTGCCTTTTCCATCTGCTTATCCTCCCTAGTTCGCATCTATAAGTGTGCTCGGACAGGGGGCGGCTCACACCACCAGCTTGCTCCGTTTTTGGTTCACCTTGGAGGCGTCCACCACCAGGGCGCCGGTCTGGTCCATGTACATCTCGTACCAGGGAAGGTCTTTGGGCGCGGGGCCTCCCAGCACCTCCCCCTTGAGGGTGAAGGTGGAGCCGTGGCAGGGGCAGGCGTAGCCGACGCCGGGATCGTTGTCCACCGGCTTCAACAGGCAGCCCAGGTGGGTGCAGACCAGGGAAATGGCGTGAATGCCGTCCTTCTCCCTGACGATCTCGACCCCTTTGCCTTCGATCACGGTCCGGCTGCCGAAGGGGTACTTTTCCAGCTCGCCCACCTTGAAGACCTTGGGGGACTCGTAGAGGACGTTGGGCTTGAGAAACCGGCCGCACTCGACCACGGCCCCCACGAAGCCCAGGGCCAGGGTGGTTGCCGTCAATTTTTTCACGAAGCCGCGGCGATCCTCGTTGACCGCCTCGCCGGAGGCCTTCGCGGACAGGGCCGCGCTGTTTTCGCAATTCATATCTTTTTCTCCTTTTAAAGAGTTTTCAGGACCAGGGGAGATACAAGACCCAGTTCGGCCCCCGCAGGAACTGGCCGATCAGGATCAGCACCACCATGGCCAGCACGAACAGGGTGAAGAGCGAGGTGGCCAGCCAGCGGTGCCGCGAGAACCAGACGCCTACCCCCTTGGGGTTTCGGTCCAGATAGGGCAGGAACAAAAGCGACAGGACGATCAGCGCCGGCGCCACGATGCCGCCCAGAAAGGCCGAGTAGCTCACCAGCTCCTGGATGCCGACGAAATACCAGGGGGCCTTGGCAGGATTGGTGGAGTGCAGCGGATTGGCGGCCTCCTCCAGCGGCGCGTTGAAAACGAGCGACACCGCGAGGATGGCGACCAGCACCAGCAGGAACAGCAGCAGCTCGCGCACCATCAGGTGCGGCCAACTCTGCACGGTGTCCTCGGGGCCTCTCTCCACGTTGAAGGAGTCCCCGTCCACCACCGCCATCAGCGAGTAGGTCTTGCTGGGATCTCTCGGGAAAATTTCGTCTTTTTTAGCTACTTCCATGGCATCCTCCTTAAGCTGAATAGGCGTATCAATCCTTGGTCGGGCGGGACAAGCCGCCGTCTTTGCGTATCCTCCAGAAATGGACCCCCAGAAGGACCATGGCGACCAGCGGCAGCAGCGCTATGTGCAGCACGTAGAAGCGCAAGAGCGCCATCTGGCCGACCTCGTTGCCGCCCAAAAGCAGGAAGCGCAGGTAATCGCCGATCACCGGCATGTAGGAGGCG
>CAIYDQ010000055.1 GCA_903925075.1 uncultured Geobacter sp. | reverse complement strand
AGGTTCGCCCCTACGGATGCCGTGCTTTGGTAGGGGCGAACCTTGTGTTCGCCCTGCCTGCTATCCATCTTCGATCCAACCCTGTAGGTCGCGTTGAGGCACGAAACGCGACGTTGCGGCGACGGCTCCGCAGCCATGTTGCGTTTCACAGTATCCCCGTTCAACGCAACCTACGCATCAGCAGTCAATCTATTTAGGATACATCTCCATAGGAGCGACATTGGCTGAGTTGGAACGCGACGACGAAAAACTGGACGAACTGGACGACCAAGCCCTTGAGGACGACCTGGAGCCGGACGAGCTACCCCTCGACGACGACCTGGAGCCGGACGAGCCAGAGCTCGACGACCAGGAGGAAGGGGGCGAACGGGTGTGGATCGGCCTGGAACCCTCGGCGCCGATCACGGCTATGCCCGGCTGCGCGGTCAGCTTTTTCGCCGACAACAAGCGGCATCATGGCGTCTGCTTGGCGGTGATCGGCGAGGAGGTGCTCCTGGAGCAGAAAGGGGCCAGCCAATGGTTTCTCTTCACCGGCAAGATAGCTGAGATCGTGCCGCGCCTGCGGCGCGGGGTCGCCTCGGCGACCATCGTCGTCGCCGGCATCAAGCCCTGCCGCTACCGATCGGTTCCGAAAAAATGGCTGCTGCAATTGGTGCGGACCGGGCAAACCTGGAAGGGGATCGAGCGCGGAGGGAGTGTGGCGCAGTCGCCGACGGAACTTTTGGATGCCATGAAAGACGGCGGCCAGTTGGAATTGTTCTAAAGGCTAAGGGCTAAAGGCTAAGGGCTAAGGGCTAAGGGGTTATTCGGCACCCGCGGACTTGAGAAATTTCCGCACGGCATTGTTGTGGGCGGCCAGATCGCAACTGAATTGATGGCTGCCGTCGCCGCGCGCCACGAAGTAGAGATAGGGGACGCTGGGGTGGTTCAGGACCGCCTTGATGGCCTCTCTCCCCGGGTTGCCGATGGGGCCGGGAGGGAGTCCCGCGATCAGGTAGGTGTTGTACGGGGACGGCCGCAGGATGTCGGCGCGCGACACCTTGCCGGAGAAGGCGCGCACCCCGTAAAGCGCGGTCGGGTCGCTTTGCAGGCGCATCCCTTTCCTGAGCCGGTTCTGGAAAACCGCGGCTATCAGCGGCATCTCCTCCGGCACCACCGCCTCTTTTTCCACCATCGAGGCCAGCGTCAGCAGGGCGCCCCTGGACAACCCTTTTCCGCCCCCCTTGCCGGTCAACTCCGCATCCAGTATTTCCCGCTGCCGCTGCACCATCTCGCGAACCACGTCACGCTCGCTCCTGCCGGGCAGGATGTTGTAGCTGCCGGGAAAAAGGTAGCCCTCGGCGCTTTTACCGCTGATGCCCATTTCCGCCAGCAACTTTTGATCCCGACAGGCGGCGAGGAAGGCGTCCTTGGCGAAGATCCCCCGCTTCTCCAGCATCTCGGCGGCCTGATAGCTCGAATACCCTACCGGCAGCGCGAACAGTCGCTGGTAAACGTCCCCCGAGAGCATCTTCGCCAGGATCTCGCCCGGACGCATGCCGTCGTTCAACTGATAGGTCCCGGCCTTGACCCGGGCGTCGCCCCCCTTGAGACGGACGTACCAGGTGAAGAGCCGGGCGCTGGAGACGATGCGGCGCGACTCGAGCGCCGAGGCCAGCGCCCGCAGGCTGCCTCCCTTGCCGAGCTCCACCAGTTCCACCCGCGCGCCGCTGCCGGCGGGAATCAGCAGGAAGGCGCAAAAGCGGACCGCAGGCGCCAGGACCAGGATCAGTATCAGCAGCGCCGAGAGCGCCAGCGAGCGGCGCTTGCGAAGAAAATCGATGAGGTTGGGAGCTATGATGGCAGTGACCCTTGAAAAATAGAGGCTTTTACTGAGGCAGCACTAGATTAAGGTGAATTCCGGTACTGTGTCAAGGGGAAACAAGCAGGTTGAGCGAGCGAAAAAAAATCGAGATGCTAGCGGCTTAATAATATTTTTTAAAGACACTGAGGGCGATCCAATGTATCATGTCGGACCGTGCCATTTGGCCGGACAAGGACAATACCAGCGACGCTCACGAGGTACTACATGAGACAGAGGTTTGCCGATTCCCAGTATTTCCACCTTCACATACAGATCTCCGCCGACTGCGGCGGCAAGATCGAACTCGGCGCCCTGCTGCAAAACCTGGGGGAGGCTCCCGGCATCATCTACGCGCGCCGGCTCGCCGCCCGGCTGAACCAGCAACTGCCCCCGCCGCCGGAGCCGGTGCAGCCGGGGCTGCTCCATCTCTATTCGATCCTGAACCGGGTGTTTCGTTACCTGATCGGCCAGTACTGCGACGCGCAGCAGCCCGGTGTGCTGGCGAAGCTGGTGGCCGAGGCCGGTTACCCCGACTTTTCCGGAGATGCGGCCCGGGCCGTGTCGCGTTTCCTCGAACTGTTTCCCTCCAAACGGATGGTGCTCGGCCAGGAGACGCCGGAGGAGTTCCTGGCCTCGGACGACCGAACTTTCGCCCGGAGGGAGCTTGTGGCCGGCGAAATGCTCCTATTGCTCTTGGCCCGCGAGAACCGCGCCCTGGACGGTTTCCGGCAGATCTTCGACGACTCGCGGCTGGCCGCCTCCTCGCCCTACCCGAAGCTTGCCGGGGAACTGGACCGGCGCCTCGCCAAGGCCCCTGTCTTCCAACCGCTCGGCCTCCCTCTGACCGAGCTGCTGCGCGCTCCGGTGAAGGCGTCGCCGGATTCGCTGACCGGGCAGATAGCCTACATCCGCGAGAACTGGGGCGCCGTGCTCCCGCCGGAGCTGGTCACGGAAATGGTCACCGCCATGGACATCGTCTCCCAGGAGGGTCGCACCTTCTTCGGCGGCGGTGGCGCGGGCGAGGCCCAGGTGCTCAGGTTCGGCAAGGCCGAGTCGAGGGCGGCGGGAGGCGCCGACTATCCCGAGTACGAGCGCTTCTCCCGCGACGCCGACTGGATGGCCAACGTGGTGATGATCGCCAAGATGGTCTACGTCTGGCTCGGCCAGCTCTCCAAGAGCTACGGCGTCGAGGTGCGCACCCTGGACCAGATCCCGGACGCGGAACTCGACCGCCTGGCGGCCTGGGGCTTCTCCGGCCTGTGGCTGATCGGCATCTGGGAGAGGTCCCCCGCCTCGCAAAAGATCAAGCAGATCGGCGGCAACAACGACGCCATCTCCTCCGCCTATTCCCTGTACGATTACGTGATCGCGGCCGACCTGGGAGGGGAGTGGGCGCTCGACAACCTGAAGCGGCGCTGCCGGGAGCGGGGCATCAGGCTCGCCAGCGACATGGTCCCCAACCACACCGGCCTCTACTCGAAATGGACGCTGGAGCACCCGGACTGGTTCATCCAGCTCGATTACCCCCCCTATCCCGATTACCAGTTCACGGGTCCCGACCTCTCCAGCGACGGGCGCATCGGCCTCTTCATCGAGGACGGCTACTGGGACAAGACCGACGCGGCGGTGGTCTTCAAGCACCTGGACCGCGAAAGCGGCAGGGTGCGCTACATCTACCACGGCAACGACGGCACCAGCACCCCCTGGAACGACACGGCGCAGTTGAACTACCTGATCAAGGAGGTGCGCGAGGCGGTGATCGGCACCATCCTGCACGTGGCGCGCCAGTTCCCGATCATCCGTTTCGACGCCGCCATGACCCTGGCCAAGAAGCACTACCAGCGCCTGTGGTACCCGCTTCCCGGCCACGGCAACGCCATCCCCTCCCGGGCCGAGCACAGCATGGACCGCGTCAGCTTCGACGAGGTCTTTCCCGAGGAGTTCTGGCGCGAGGTGGTGGACCGGGTGGCGGTGGAGGCCCCCGACACGCTGCTTCTGGCCGAGGCCTTCTGGCTGATGGAGGGGTACTTCGTCCGGACCCTCGGCATGCACCGGGTCTACAACAGCGCCTTCATGAACATGCTGAAGATGGAGGAGAACGCCAAGTACCGCCAGACCGTGAAGAACGTGCTGGAGTTCGAGCCCGAGATCCTGAAGCGCTTCGTCAACTTCATGAACAACCCGGACGAGCGCACCGCCGTGGAGCAGTTCGGCAAGGAAGGGAAGTACTTCGGGGCCACGGTGCTCCTGGTCACCATGCCGGGGCTCCCCATGTTCGGCCATGGCCAGATCGAGGGGTTCCACGAGAAGTACGGCATGGAGTACCGGCGCGCCTATTGGGACGAGCCGGTCGACCAGCAGATGGTGGCTCGCCACGAGAAGGACATCTTCCCGCTGATGCGCAGGCGCCACATCTTCTCCGGGTCGGAGCAGTTCACGCTCTACGACTTCTTCAGCGGCCAGACGGTGGACGAGAACGTCTTCGCCTACTCCAACCGCTCCGGCGCCGAGCGCGGCATCATCCTGTTCCACAACTGCTTCGCCTCCACCGCCGGCTGGATCAAGATCTCCTGCGCCGTGCTCAGAAAGGACGAGGCGGGGGGCCTTTTGCAAAAGAGCCTGGGCGAGGCGCTCGATTTCAACGGCGACGGCCGCCACTATTACAGCTTCAGGGATTACGCCACCGGCCTCGACTACCTGCGCAACGGGCGGGAGCTCTGCGAGCAGGGGCTGTACGTGGAGATGGGGGCCTACGAGTACCACGTCTTCCTCGACTTCGAGGAGATCAGGGACGACGAGTTCGGCACCTGGGGCGCCCTCAACCACCGGTTGAACGGGGCGGGGGTGGAGAGCCTGGAGGAGGAGTTGAAGCAGGTGCGTTTCGCCTCGGCCAACGAATCGCTGCGGGGCCTCTTGGCCAAGGCGTCCGCCGTCGCGGCGCTGGCCGACGCCGATCCCAAGGCCATGCTCGCCCCCTTGGAGCCGCTGCTTGCCGCCTTCTTCAAGGCGCTGGTCCCGCAGGCCGGCGAAAAGGCCCAGCGCTCGCTGCTGATCGCTTTCGGCGTGGAGATCTCGGAACTGCTGGCAGATCCCGCCGCCGACCTTGCCGGAGATCCCAAGGGGTGGCTGCTGTCGTGCGCCTTCCTCGCCCTGCACCGGGTCGGCGAACTGGCCGGAGACGAATCGGTCCGGATGCTGGAAGCCTTCGGCCTCTCCCGCCCGGTGGCGGAAGGGTTCGCAGTACTGCCGGAGACGGTCTCGACCGGGCAGCAGGGGGTCTCGCCGGCGGAATTCGCCGATCTGCTGCGGGCGCTGTTGAAGCACGAGACGTTCCTGGCCGACTGTCAGGAGTCGGGAGCGGCAAAGATGTGCGCAGCGCTCTTCGACGATCCCTCGGCCGCCGCCTTCATGCGCCTGCACGACAGCGGCGGGGCTAAGTGGTTCAACAAGGAGCGCTTCGAGCTGCTGCTCGGCTGGTTCTCGCGCCTGGCCCCCTTCGCGCCGCGCGCCCCGCAGGAACCCGCGGAGGAGAGCTGCGCGCTGCTGCAAGAGACCGCGACCGCGGCCGGCTACCGGTTGGACCGGTTTCTGACCCTTTTGGAGAGTTCCGTTTCAGTCTGACGTTTCTTGTTCGCATGCTACAATTGAGCGCGCGTCTGCCGCGGCAGGCTACTCCCGGAGGCGGATAAACAAAGCGAATAGCCACAAAAATGCACAAAAAGCACAGAAAGAACCAAGAACTTAGACTGTACAACCGAGTCACCGGAATGGTTGCGAAAGTCTTGATGGATAACTGGTTTATTTTTGTGAATTTTGTGCCTTTTTGTGGCAATCGACGGCTTGATTCAGGATTAAATGCGGCAAGGTTGGGATCGGTAACCGGCGCGCTTCTCGTAGCCAACCAGAGCAGGTAAGGGGGGACATCATGGCGGTCATCACCACTCAATTACAGGACGATATAGGCACCATCACCTTCAACAACCCCGAGCATCGCAACATCCTGAGCAAGCAGATGGTCGACGAGATCATGCAGTCGGTGGGGGCGCTGCAGAAAGGGAGGATGCGGGTGCTGGTGATCCGCGCCTTGAAAGGCTCCAAGGTCTGGTCGGCGGGACACGACGTGCACGAGCTGCCGCTGCCGGGACGCGACCCGCTCTCCTACAACGACCCGCTGGTGACGGTGCTGAGATCGGTGCAGAGCCTCCCCATCCCGGTGATCGCCATGATCGAGGGGAGCGTCTGGGGGGGCGCCTGCGATCTGGCCCTTTCCTGCGACATCCTGATCGGCTGCCATTCGGCCTCCTTCTGCATGACGCCGGCCAAGATCGGGGTCCCCTACAACGTCTCGGGCATTCTGCATTTCATGAACATCATGGGGGTGAACTTCGCCAAGGAGATGTTTTTCACGGCGGAGCCGCTCTCCGCGGAGCCGGCCGCCAAGGCGGGACTTTTGAACCATCTGGTGGACGTCGAAAACCTGGAGGGATTCACCTACGACATGGCGACCAAGATCACCAGGAACAGCCCGCTCAGCATCGGGGTGATCAAGGAGCAGATCCGGCTGTTGGCGAGCGCCCATCCCTTGAGTCCGATCACCTTCGAGCGGGTGCAGGGGCTGCGCCGCACGGTCTACGACAGCAAAGACTACGCGGAAGGGATCAAAGCCTTCCTGGAGAAGCGCCCGCCGAGCTTCACCGGCGAGTAAGGGCATTTAAAAAAGCAGATGGCCACAAAAATGCACAAAAAGCACAAAAAAATTCCGGTTGTTACGCAAGGAACACACTAACCGAAATGGTTCCATATCACTTACTATAAGATCATTTTTTTTGTGACTTTTGTGCCTTTTTGTGGCAATGAACTGCGCTTTTAGGTTTAACCGCATTTGAACCGCGAAGACGCGAAGAACGCAGAGAAAATCAAGCAGATGTTCGTAGTCGCTTCACCCCGGCCAGTAGCGGGTGGGAGACTAAAAGCTGTTGATTCTCTTTGCGCCCTTCGCGTCTTCGCGGTGAGGCTTCTCTTTTCTACTCCTCAGCCTTCTCGAAGTTCCCCTTCTCCTGGCACTGCGGGCATTTCTGCGGCTTGCATCTGCCGTCCTTGGTGAACCCGCAACTCTTGCACTTCCATGTCGCCATGCCTGCCTCCTATTTGTTGTCGTTGAGCTTTATTTCCCGCACGCTTCCGAAGACGGAAAGCGGCTGGTCGAACTTCTTCTCGTCTCCCACCACCACGAGTTTCATCGCCTCGGGCCGCAGGTATTTCTTGGCGACCCGCAGCACGTCCTCGCGGGTGACGCGGGAGATGTTGTCCCGATAGTGCTCCAGATAGCCCGCCGGGAAGTGGTAAAACTCCAGCCGCGCCTGCTGGGTCACCACCGCCTCGCTGCGCGCGAAGCCGAAGATGAAGGAGTTCACGATGGAGTCCTTGGCGAGCTTCAGCTCCCGCTCGCTCACCACCCCTTGCGTCATGCCGGCGATGATGGAGCGCAACAAGGTGACGGCCCTGGCCGTGGTCTCCGACTTGGTCTCGGTCTCGGCGATGAAGCTCCCCTTGAAGCGGCGCCCGGTCTCGAAGTAGCTGTCCACGTTGTAGGCGAGCCCCTGGTTGGAGCGGATCTCCTGGGTGAGCCTGGAGGTGAAGCCGCCGCCGAGGATGAAATCCATCACCTTGATGGCGTACAGGTCCGGGTTGTTCTTGTCGATCCCCAGGTGTCCCATCCGGATCACCGACTGGTTCACGTCCTTCTGCACGTGGAGCACCTCGGCCTTGTCGTCGTCCACGGGAGCGGCAACCGCCGGGAAGGCGTCCGGATGGTTGGACCAGCCGGCGAAGAGCCTCTCCAGGTCGTCGAGCAGCTTCTTCCTGTCGAAATCCCCCGAAACCGCGAGGATGGTGTTGGCGGGATAAAAGTAGTTCCGGTGGAAGGAGATCAGATCCTCGCGGCTGATGGCTTTCACCGTGGCCAGGGTCGGGATCCGGCCCAGCGGATGTCCGGCGAAAATGGCCCGGTTCAGCTCGCGGCTGGCTATCCCTTTAGGGTCGTCGTTTTGGCGGCGGATCGATTCGATCGCCTGGTTTCTGGCCAGCTCCACTCGCGCCGGATCGAAGGCGGGCTCGGTGAGGACCTGGGCGAACAGCGCGAGCGAGCGCTCCAGGTTTCGGCTGAGCGTGGAGAGGGAGACGTTGCCGTGATCGGCGTTGATGACCGATTCGATGGCGGAGGCGGTGAATTCCAGTTCGCGGTCCAACTGATCGGCGGAGGTCCCACGCGTGCCGCCGCTTCTCAGCGCGGCGCCCGTAAGCCCGGCAAGCCCCGCCTTGTCCGGAGGGTCGTAGATGCTCCCCGCGTTCAGATAGGCGGTGAGGGTGACGATCGGCAGTTCGTGGTCCGGCAGCAGGTAGACGATCATGCCGTTTTTGAGCTGCACCCGCTCGCTTTTGGGGAGCTGGAACTTGAGCGGCGGGAAGGCCAGCTTGCGGGGGTCGACGCTTGCCGGTTTGGCTGCGCCTGCCGGGAGCTTGGCGCTTGCCGGTAACTTGCCGCTTGCCGGTAACTTGCCGCTTGCCGGTAACTTGCCGCTTGCCGGCGCGCCGGCGCTGGCCCAAGCCGGGACGCCCGGGACGCAGGCCAGCAGGGAGCCCAGCAAAAAGAGCGGCTTCAGGCGGTTCAGGCGGAACGGCCGTCGGTTATTGCTATTGAAAGTCATGGCGGGTTTTCTCCAGGATGATTATTCGCAAAACGAATCAAAACAATTCAGCCGAACGCCTGAACACAGAGGACACTGGGGTTCACGGAGGAAACGGGTGAAATCAAAACAAAATCACAAAGGCTTTCAACCACAGAGGTACTCAGAGGCACACAGAGGAAACCTTACAATCGGGAGAAAGACAAAACACAAACAAAGGTTCCGGCTTAGATTTTCCCCCGATTCGTGTTTTTCTCAGACGTGCTCAGATTTTCTCCGTGGCTAATGCCTTGTTTTTCAATCTTTTTGTACAATTCACTGCTTCTTGCTGATAAAACCGACGTTCCGGTTCTCGCGGGTGAAGTACTGGTTGGCGACCCGCATCACGTCGGCCGCCGTGATCGCCGCCACCTTGTTGCGGTGCTCGATCAGGTAGCGCCAGGTGCCGGCCACCGCCTCGTATTCGGTGAGGTTCCTGGCCAGGCCGCTGTTGGAGCTCATCTGGCTCGATTCCTCGTATTCCAGATGGTTCAGCACCTGCTGCAACTCCTTTGCCGTCATCGGCTCGGTTTTCAGCCGCTCCAGTTCCTGGTCGATGGCGCTTTCCACTTCGGCCACCGTGTGCGGCGCCCGCGGCGACGCGCTGATGATGAACAGGTTCGGATAGCGGCTGCCGGGAGCGGAAAAGGACGATACCGAGGTGGCCAGCTGTTTTTCCAGCACCAGCTTCTTGTAGAGTCTGGAGGTGCGGCCGTTGGTCAAGAGCATGTCGATCACGTCGAAGACGTAGTCGTCCGGCGCGGGGAGGGTCGGCTTGTGGAAGCCGATCATCAGCTCGGGCTCGGCGTCGCCGATCACCTCGGTGCGCTTCTCGCCCGCCTGTTGCGGCTCCTCGACCGCCACCGGCGGGACCGGGGTCCCCGGAGGGATGCGGCCGAAATACTTCTCCACCAGCGCGATGGTCTTTTGCGGGTCGATGTCACCGACGATGGCCATGATGGCGTTGTTGGGCGCGTAGTACTTATGCAGGAAGGCCTCGGCCTTGGTGCGGGTGAGGTTGTTGATGTCGGACATCCAGCCGATGGTGGGCTGGCCGTTGGGGTGCGCGTTGAAGGCGTCGGCGATGAAGGTCTCCCAGAGCTTCCCCTCCGGCTCCGCGTCGTAGGAGCGGCGCCGCTCCTCCTTGACCACCTTCATCTCCGTGTAGAACTCCCGCAAGACCGCGTTCTGCATCCGGTCCGATTCGATGGCCGCCCACAGTTCCATCTTGTTGGCGGGGAGGTTGATGATGTAGGTGGTGCCGTCCTTGCTGGTGAAGGCGTTGTAGCCGGAGCCGCCGTTTCTGGCATAGAGGTCGGCGAACTCCTCCTTGACCACGTACTTGCCCGCCTCCTTTTCCAGACGGTCGAGCTCCATCGCCAGCCGGTCGATCTCTTTCGCGTCCGCCGCGTCCCTTTTCAGCCGCTGCGCCATGAGCTTTTGGGCGGTGGCCTCGATCTTGTCCAATAGCGGCTTCTCAGCGGCGTAATTGGTGGTGCCCAGCGTCTTGGTCCCCTTGAAGAGCATGTGCTCCAGCAGATGGGCCAGTCCGCGCTCGGAGCTTAGCTCGTCGACGCTTCCCACCTTGAAGCGGATCCAGGCCGCCACCGTGGGCGAGGTGTGGCGCGGCGCCATCAGCAGTTTCATGCCGTTTTTCAGGGTGTATTCCTGCACATGGTCGGCGAGCCCCTCGCCGAAGCAGGTCGCGGCGCTCAGCAGGATGCCGAGCGCCAGGGCCGTGCATGTCATCGGGTTGTTATATGGTGTCGGTATCCGCACGTCGGCCTCGAATTTCTCATTGGGTTGTCTGCAATCGCTCAAAAATACCATCAACCGCCGGTCAATGCAACGGCGAATAGGGGGACGGAGGGGGGACTGCTTTGGGGAGAACGTAGGTTGCGTTGAACGGATGCACCGTGAAACGCAACGTAACCATGTCACCGTCAGCGCAACGTCGCGTTTCGTGCCTCAACGCGACCCACATATTGCCGGTAAGGAGGCGATACCAAATTGCAAGGAAAATCCCCCTCCCCCTGGACGGGGGAGAGGAGAGGGTGAAAAACTCGTGAAAGGAGGGGCGGAAACGCGGGGGGCGCTTGATTACGGCTGCTGCTGCTCGAAGGGGTAGGCGGGCTGGCTTTTGACCGCCTCATTTTTGGCCGGCGCCGGCGCAGCCGCCGAGAGCGCCTGGTCGAACACCTCGCGCACGTCTTCCACGAAAAAGAACTCCAGCTCCTTTTTCACGTTTTCCGGGATATCCTCCAGGTCCTTTTGGTTCTTCATGGGCGCCAGCACCTTCTTCACCCCTGCGCGCCGCGCGGCCAGCACCTTCTCCTTCAGGCCGCCGATGGCGAGCACCCGGCCGGTCAGGCTCATCTCCCCGGTCATGGCGACGTCCCTGCGCGCCGGGCGGCCGGTGAAGAGCGAGACGATGGTGGTCGCCATGGTGACTCCGGCCGACGGCCCGTCCTTGGGGATGCTCCCCGCCGGGACGTGGATGTGGATGGTGGTGTTCTCAAAGTCCTTCTTGTCGATCCCCAGCTCCTCGCAGTTGGCCTGCACGAAGGAGAACGCGGCCCGGGCGGATTCCTTCATCACGTCGCCCAGCGAGCCGGTGAGAATCAGGTCTTCCTTACCCTTCATCTTGGTGGCCTCGACGAAGATGATGTCGCCTCCGCTCTCGGTCCAGGCCAGGCCGGTCGCCACTCCGATCCGGTCCCTCTCGGAGGCGACCTCGTCGAAGAACTTGGGCGGCCCCAAAAGTTCGGAGACGGTCGCCGGGTCGATCAGGGTGCGGGCCGTTTTGCCTTGCGCTACCTCCTTGGCCACCTTGCGGCAGACCGAGGCGATGTTTCGCTGCAGGTTCCTCACCCCCGCCTCGCGGGTGTAGTCGTGGGTGATCCGGTAGATGGCCTCGTCGGTGAAGGTCGGCGCCATGGCCGACAGGCCGTTCTCCTCGATCTCGCGGGCCACCAGGTAAGTCTTGGCGATGTTCAGCTTCTCCTCGTCGGTGTAGCCCGACAGGGAGATCACCTCCATCCGGTCCTTCAAGGGGGCCGGGATCGGGTCGAGCAGGTTGGCCGTGGTGATGAACATCACGTTGGTGAGATCGAAGGGGACGTCCAGGTAATGGTCGGTGAAGGAGAAATTCTGCTCGGGGTCGAGCACCTCCAAAAGCGCGCTGGCCGGGTCGCCCCGGAAATCGGCGCCGATCTTGTCGACCTCGTCCAGCATGAACACCGGGTTGTTGGAGCCGGCCCGGTTGATCTCCTGGATGATCCGGCCGGGGAGCGCGCCGATGTAGGTGCGCCGGTGCCCCCTGATCTCCGCCTCGTCCCGCATGCCGCCCAGCGAAATCCTGATGAATTTGCGCCCCAGCGTCCGGGCGATCGACTTGCCGAGGCTGGTCTTGCCGACCCCCGGGGGGCCGACGAAGCAGAGGATCGGCCCCTTCATCTTTTCCTTCAGGGTCCTGACCGCCAGGTATTCCAGTATCCGCTCCTTCACCTTCTTCAGGTCGTAGTGGTCCTCGTTCAGGATCACCTCCGCCTGATTGATGTCCTTGTTGTCCTGGGTGCTCACCTGCCAGGGGATGGCGGTCAGGTAATCGAGGTAGGTGCGGGAGACCGTGTATTCGGGAGAGGCGGGGTTGATCCGCTCCAGCCTTTTCAGCTCCTTCTCCGCGATCTTGCGCACGTCCTCGGGCATCTTGGCGCTCTCCATCTTGCTGCGCAGGTCGTTGGCCTCGCCCTGCCGGGAGTCCTCCTCGCCCAACTCCTCCTGGATCTGCTTCATCTGTTCGCGCAGCAAGAATTCCTTCTGGCTCTTGCCGACCTTCTTGGTCACCTCCGCCTGCACCTCACCCTTGATCTGCAGGCGCTGCACCTCGTTGGTGAGGTGCATGTAGACCTTTTTCAGCCGCTCCAGCGGGTCCACCGTCTCCAAGAGCTTTTGCAGCTCCTCGACCGGAAGATTCAGGTAGAGGGCGACCAGGTCCGAGAGCCGGGCCGGGTTGTCGATGAAGTCGATCATCTTCATGACGTCGTCGGGGAGCGGCTTGCCGTAGGAGAGGGCGATCTTCAACAGGGCGTTCAGGCTTCCCACCAGGGCCTCGGAGACCATGGACTTCTCCACGAACTCCCGCACCGGCTCAAGCCTGGAGAGCACCACCGGCGTCTGTTGCACGACGGCCAAAAGCCTGACCCGCACCACCCCTTCCAGGACCACCTTGGCCCCTCCCTGGGAGAGCTTGTTGATCTGCATCACCTTGCAAAGCGTGCCGATCTCGTGCAGGGCCGGGAACAGCTCCCCCTTGGGCTCGTGTTTCAGCTTCACCAGGGCCACCAGGTTGTTGAAGAGCACCGCCTCCTCGAAGGGGGGCATCTCTTCGGGCTTGAGGAAGATGGTGAACACCATGTACGGGAAGGCGATGATCTCCCGCAGCGGATAGAGCGGCACTATTTCCGGCATGTTTATCGCGATATTTTCTGTCATAGGATATCCACCGTCGCAGTTTAGTAGGTTAAATGCCGAGGTAAATAGTACTCGCACTGCGCCGAGTGTCAAATAAAAATGAGATTTTGTTTAGAGTGTTTCCCAGGCCTGGTACGAAGCCGCGATCTGCGCGGTGAGCGCCGCGTGGCGCTCGCCCCCCGCTCGGGCCGCCTCCGGGTCCTTGAAAAAATCCGGGCAGGCCATGGCGCTTTCCAGTTCCGCCAACTCCCCCTCTTGCGCCGCGATCCGCGCCTCCAGCTCGGCGAGCCTGCGGCCTCGGGCGCGCTCCTCCTTTTGGCGCAGTTTGTCCTCCTCGCGCTGCTGCTGTTTGGAGAGCGGCTGGCCTCCCCCCTTGTCCTCCTCCGCCGTCCTGACCGGCGCAGGCCCGCGCCCGCCGCCGTCCTGGCCGGGAACCGGCGCGCCCCGGGCGGCGGTCTTTTCCAGATAGTACTCGTAGTCGCCGTAGAAATTCTCCAGCTTGCCGCCGCCGACCTCGACCACGCGAGTGGCGAGGCCGTCGATGAAATGCCGGTCGTGCGAGACGAAGACCACGGTCCCCGGAAACTGCTTGAGCGCCTCCAGGAGCACCTCCTTGCTGAAGAGGTCCAGGTGGTTGGTCGGCTCGTCCATGAGCAGCAGGTTGGAGGGGCGCAAGAGCAGCTTGGCGAGCGCCAGGCGGTTTCTTTCGCCGCCGGAGAGGACCGCCACTTTCTTATGGATGTCGTCGCCGGAAAAGAGAAAGGCGCCCAGGATGTCGCGCAGCTGCGGCACCATGTCGAAAGGGGAGTCGGCCAGGAGCTCCTCGTAGGCGCTGCGGGAGGCGTCCAGCTCCTGAGCCTGGTCCTGGGCGAAGTAGTCGAAGACCACGTTGTGGCCGACCTTGAGGACGCCGGAAGTGACCCCTCCCCCCGCCAGCACCCGCATCAGGGTCGATTTGCCCGCGCCGTTATGCCCCACCAGCGCCACCCGGTCGCCGCTCTCCACGGTCAGGTCGATGTTGTCCAGCACCAGGTTGGCGCCGTAAGCCTTGCTGGCTCCGACCAGTTCCAGCACCGTCTTGCCGCTCTTGGGCGGGGTCGGGAAGCTGAAGCGGATCCTTTTTCGCTCCGGGGGGAGCACGATGCGCTCGATCTTTTCCAGCTGCTTGATGCGCGACTGCACCAGCGCCGCCTTGTCCGTCTTGTAGCGAAAGCGCGAGATGAAGTCCTCGATCTTTTCGACCTCCTCGTCCTGGCGCCTTTTGGCGTCCCGAAGGGCCGAGACCCGCTCCTCCCTCAGCACCAGGTAGCGGCTGTAATTGCAGTGGTAGTCGGAGACCTCGTGGTTCCAGACCTCGGCGATGCGGGAGCAGACCTGGTCCAGGAAAAAGCGGTCGTGGGAGACCAGCATAACCGAGTACGGGTAGCCCTGCAGGTATCCTTCCAGCCAGTTGCGCGCCTCGATGTCCAGGTGGTTGGTCGGCTCATCCAGGAGCAGCACGTTGGGTTTTTTCAGGAGGAGCTTGGCGAGAGCGATGCGCATCTGCCAGCCGCCGGAGAACTCGCCGCACTCCTTTTCCCAGTCCGACGGCGAAAAGCCCAGCCCCGAGAGGACGTTGCCGACCTCGCTTTCCATGGCGTAGCCCCCCTTGAGCCGGAACTCCTCCTGGAGGTGGCCGAAGCGGTCGAGGAGTTGCTCGTGACCCGGCGCGTCGTGGGGTTCGCGCTCCAGCCGGGCCGTCAACTCGGCGATCTCCCGCTCGATCTCCTGCAGGGCGGAGAGCGCCGTCATCACCTCGGCGAAGAGCGGCTGTCCCTTGGCGACGATGCCGTCCTGCGGGAGGTAGCCAACCGTGCCGCCGCGGGCGATCTGGATCTCGCCGCTGGAGCTTTCCACCTCCCCCGCGATGATGCGCATCAGGGTGGATTTGCCCGCGCCGTTTTCCCCGACCAGGCCCACCCTTTCCCCTTTTTTCAAGTGCCAGTTAAGATCCGTGAAAAGCGGCTTGCCCGCGAATTCCTTGGAGAGTTTTTTCAGGTGCAGCATGGTTGGGTCGTCCTTATGCTCTTTCTCTGGGGTTCTAAACGTCAGCGAAGCATCGTAAGTGGTTGGGGCTCCGTTTGTCAAACTTTGCGGGAGGAAGGGTGGAACGCGGAGGGGCGGAGGGGCAAAGACGCGGAGGTAGAGGCAACATCAAGGCGGGATTTTGAAACAACCCGAAAACCGTTTCTCACACGGAGGCACGGAGGACGCGGAGAACGTCAAAAACGAAAAGCAAGGCTTCAAGTCTTAAGGGTTACTGTTACGTCCCACGCTTTCATCAGAGCCCGTCTCACCCTGAGGAACAGGAAGCCAGTGGAAGCGCGAGGACCTTATCATGTACCAGAACGGAGCGATTGAACTGGCGGAGAAGACGGGCGGGGAAGAGGTTGCTAGTCGATCGAAAAGGGCATGCCGGTTGAAGACGGGGCAGGGTTGTTGAACCGAGCGCCAAGCATTTACACAGCTGCGCCGGGAAGGTTTATGGATTGGGGGGTGCGGGGTCGGCACCCTTCGTCGAAGGTGATTCCAGTTGCAACAACCACAATAATAACCTATATTGGTGCCGCTTAAAGCTGGAGGTTGGTTGTGCAAGCTATCAACGCCGCAACTTAAATGCTGGGCGCCCATATTGTTAGGGCAATGTCCGCCTAACCCTCCTTTCGTCCCCCCCCTCGACCTTGCGCGGCAGGCGATGACCAAAGAGCAGCAGGGTGGGCTATAGGGAGAGGAGGTGGATGCTTGGCTAACCCGGCACAAGGTGAAATTGACGAGTTGGTTTCGCTGTTTAATCAGGAGCGCCATAGCGAGTTAGAGATCCTTGTTCGTGGGCTGACAGGGCGGTTCCCGCTGCATGGTTTCTGCTGGATGGTTTTGGGTGCTGTTCTCGGAGCGCAAGGCCGCAGCGCGGATGCTCTGGCGCCGTTGCAGAAAGCGACGCAATTGCTTCCGATGGACGCCCAAGCTCACAACAATTTGGGCACGGCCTTCTTTAGCTTGGGCCAGCTAACGCAGGCGGCCGCCTGTTACAGTCGGGCACTTGAGATCAATCCTAAATTTGCTGACGCAGATAAAAATCTGGATCTGGTTCGCAAAAAGCACGCGCAGAGGAGTGCAGCTGAATCTGACGCCGGTATTCATTCCGTTACGAATCAGCCGCTTGTCAGCATCTTGATCCCTTCCTACAAATCACAGCATTTTGAATTTGCTTTGAAAAGTGCTATTGGGCAAAGTTACGAGTACACTGAAATAGTTGTATCCGATGACTGCCAAAGTGACGAGATCGAAAAAATTGTTCAACGTTACAGTTCAGTAGAGTCGCTAAGATATGTAAAAAACCTGAATCGTGATGGCACAGGCTTCAACAACGCCATAAATTGCCTACGCCATGCGCGGGGTGAGTATGTGAAGTTCCTGTTCGACGATGATGTGCTCATGCCTTTTGCCGTCCAGTACATGGTGGACGTTTTTTT
>CAIYDQ010000054.1 GCA_903925075.1 uncultured Geobacter sp. | reverse complement strand
GGTTGACCACCCTGGTGACGTTGTAGATCATGTTGAATCCCAGCGCCACCAATGCATAAATGGACCCGCTGGTGAGTCCGGCGAAGACGAATTGAACGAACAACGATAGCTGTGGATTGTCGGTCATCATCTTGCCAGCCTAAACTTCCCATCCTTCACCTGGAGCATGACGGCGTCCGTTTTTTTGAGGCCGCGGTGATCGTCCTTGCTGAAGGTGTAGGCGCCGCCGTAGGCTGCCGGGAAGTTTTTGATTTTTTCGATTTCGGCGCGGATCTTGCCGCTGTCCTGGGGTCCTTGGGCCTTGACCCTTCTCATCGCCTCCACCGTCACTCGGGCGGCGTCGTAGGCCACCACGGCGTAGATGTCCGGCAACTGGTGGAACTTCTTCTGGTAGGCCTCGGCGAATTCCTGCATCAGCTTTTTCTGCGGATAGGAAGCGGGGAGCTCCTTCCAGACCACGAAGTAGGCGCCGGGGAGCAGCAGGGTGTCGGGCTCGTTGCCTTCCATGAGCTTCAAGAAGGAGTCGGAGATGTTGCCGTGGCCGGTTATGTAGGGGATCTTGAACCCCATCTGGTTGAAGTTCTTGGCCACAACGGCGTTGGGCTTGCCGCTCACCCCGACGATCAGCGCCTGCGGGTTGATCCCTTTCAGCCGGGCGAGCTGCGGGGTCACGTCCATGTCGTTGACGTTGAAGCGCTCCGAGGCGATCTGGATGCCGTAGGCCTTGGCTTCCTTGCTGGCCTGGTCCAGCCATGTCTGGCCGGTGGAGTCGTTGGCGCAGAGCAGGGCGACCCGCTTGATCCCCTTCTTGGCGAAGTAGTCGTAGATGGTCGCCACCATGCCTGTTGTGTGCACGAAACCGGCGAAGCTGTAGGAGTCCGCGTAGTTGGGCTCATAGGAGCCGGAGAGGGAGAACATGGTCACCTTCTCCGCCTGGGCCACCGGCTTGGTGGCGTTGGAGGTGGCGGTGATCGAGGTGGCGATCATGGCCGAGACCTTGTCGCGCTGGATCAGCTTCTTGGCGTTGGTGGAAGATTTCTCCGGGTTGCTCTGGTTGTCGTACACCACCAGTTCCAGAGGGTGGCCGTCGATCCCGCCGCCGGCGTTGACCTGGTCGGCGTAAAGCTGGACGGCGCGCAGCTCCGGCTCGCCCAGCCAGGCCGCGTAGCCGGTGGTGTCCAGGTTGACCCCGAGCTTCAGGGCGGGCTTGCCGGCCAGCGCGTGCCCGGAAAAAGCCAGGTGCAGAGCGAAAGCGAACAGACAACATCCGGCCAACATGATCATTCTCGTTTTCATTTTGGTTCTCCTTTGCTGATGATTGGAGTTCTAAAAAACTTCAGGCGCGGCGACGTATACCTTTGTTCCCCCTTCCCCGTTGGCGCTCTCACCGACGGTACTGCCCGCTGACGATCCCGTAACGACAAAGCCCCCTCCCCGTGAGCTGGCCGGGGAGAGGGTGGAAAAACGGAGTCTGTCATCTCAACCGAAGGCCTTGCGCTCCTGGTAGCGCCGGTACTCCTGCGCTTCCATCCCTAGAAGGCCGAGAAAGACCGCCTCGTTGTCGGCGCCCAGACAGGGAGCCGGCGCGGTGACGTCCCCGGGGGTGACGGACAGATCGAAGCCGGGAAACTGGTAGTTGTGCTCGCCGATCACCGGGTGGCGCCGCCGGCGCCAAAGCTGGCGGTGCAAAAGTTGCGGGTCCGAGAACAGATCGGCGATGCTGTTCACCGGGTAGGCGTGCACGCCCCCTTCCTGCAGCAGCTGCGCGGTCGCCTCGGCGTCCACGCCCAGCGCCCATTGGGAGATCGACGCGTGCAGGGTTTCCGCGGCCACGAGCCGCTTTTCGGCGCTTTGGAAACGGGGGTCCGCCGCCAGGCCGGGGAGGGCCATCAACTCTGCCAAACGGGCGAACTCCTGGTCCGACCAGCAGGACAAGGTCAGCCACTTGCCGTCGCGGCAGGCGAAACAGCCGTGCGGCGCCGCCTGGTCGTCGGCGTTGCCCACCCGCTCGGCGACCCGTCCGCTGTCGCCGTATTCGAAGAGCGCTCCGGCGATGAAGTGCAGGCCGGTCTCGTACTGGGAGAGGTCGATCCAGGCGCCGCGGCCGGTGACGCGGCGCTGCTCCAGGGCGGCGAGCACCGAGGCCGCGCCCATGGTGGAGGCGATGAAATCGATGTAAGGGCCGTACAGGAGCATGGGAGGGGTGTCGCTTTTCCCGGTGAGGCCGCAGATGCCGGCCAGAGCGGTGAGCTGGGAGCCGAAGCCGGGCGTGTTGGCGCGCGGACCGGTCTGCCCCATGTTGCAGCTGGAGAGCATGATCAGGTCCGGGTTGACCGCCCGCAGTTCCTCGTACCCGAGCCCCAGCCGGGCCATCACCCCCGGCCTCATGTTTTCCACGACGATGTCGCCCCACTCGACCAGCTTCGACGCCAATTCCAGGCCGGCCTCGTTTTTCAGGTCCAGGGTGACGCCGTACTTCGAGTCGTTGAAAAAGGCGAAACAGCCGCCGCCGTCGGTCGACGGCCGGCCGTCCCGATAGGGGGGATATTGCAGCCGAAAGCCGTCGGGAAGGCGGCGGCTTTCCACGTGCACCACCTCCGCGCCGAAGTTCGCCAGCAGTTTCCCGACATGCGGGCCGGCGGCGTAGCCGCCGAACTCCACCACCTTGACGCCTTGCAGCGCCTGCATCAAACCGCTCATGCCGCCTCCTCGGTCGCGTTATTGCCCAGTTCGGCGATCTCCCGCGGGTCAAGCCCGAACCGCTCCAGGGTGTCGGCCAGTTCGCCCACCGCCGACTTGGCGGGACGCTCACCGTCCACCATGACGAAGGCTCCGCAGTAGCGGCGCCGGACGCCGTCGGCGCCGGTCTGCTCCTGCCAGAAGTCGCGCGCGCTCAGCTGCGGGTCGGCGGAGATGTCGGCGACGGTGAAGGCCGGATAGCCCAGCATCTCCCGCCGGCTCGCCTCCTCCAGAAAGCTCTGCATGGTGATGCCGGAGAAGAAGTTGCCGATCGGCTCTTCCAGCCGGTCGATCTGCTCCTGGTTGAGCAAGGTGGGGGCGAAGCCGGACCATCCCACCTCGCTAAGCGCCCCCAGCGGCGCCCCGGCGTCGGCCATCCAGGCCACCAACTGCTCGTTGGAGCGCCGTCCGGCGGGGCCGCCGTAAAGAATGAAGTTGAGGTAGCCGTCCCGGCAGGGCCAAAAGGCCCTAAAACGCGCGCCTTCCCGGGCGCGCCCGGTCATGAAGGCCCCGCTGCGGCTGGGGGTGACCCCCAAAAGGTCCACGAAGGTCGGGGCATGGGCCAGCGCCGGAATCACCGATCCCTGCGCCGAGACGTCCACGTGCTGGCCGCGGCCGATCACCGAGCGCCCCACCAGGGCCACCAGCGCGCCCAGCGCGCCGTGCGCCCCCGCCCAGGCGTAGGACTGCGGCGCCGAGACCCGCAAAGGCTCGCCCCCCGGCTCGCCGGCCAGCGACATGGCGCCGGCCGCCGCCATCAATTCCAGGTCCGAAGCCTGCCAGCGGGAGCGGGGACCGGTCCTGCCGAAAGGGGTGATGGAGACGTGCACCAGCTTCGGG
Organism: uncultured Geobacter sp.; assembly: GCA_903925075.1. Classification (GTDB taxonomy): domain Bacteria; phylum Desulfobacterota; class Desulfuromonadia; order Geobacterales; family Geobacteraceae; genus Geomonas. Next base: position 34,198 of record CAIYDQ010000054.1, on the reverse strand, counting down.
TGGCGAACCGCCAGCGCCGCCGGGTCGAAGCGCTCGGCCAGGGGGCTCCCCGGCTGAGCGCACTCGATCAACAGGTCCGCGTTGTCGAGCATGCGCTCCAGCACCTCGAAGCCCTCCCCGGTACTCAGGTCGAGCGGAAAAGGTTGCTTGTTGAAGTTGTTCGCCTGCCAGGCAGGACCGCCGGAAACGCTTCCCGGAGGATCGATCTTCACCACGGTTGCCCCAAGATCGGCGAGCATTCGTCCCGTGAGCCAGCCCAGCTGGTCCGAGCAATCAAGGACGCGACAGCCAGTAAGCATTGTGCCATCCTCCCTCGTAAAATTCGTATTCAATGATTCCAAACAGTTGCGAAACGCCGCCATGCTGCTGCAACAAGGCCCCCTTCCCCGTCAAGGGGAAAGGGGCTTTTGATCCATGCCGATCTACAACCAACTCCTCACCCCAGCCAGGACCCCAGCCGGGGGAGGCTGGGAGGGGGAAAGCCGCCATGGCTTCCTCTCCCCCCGACGCGACTGCCGTTACAGTCAGCGTGGCCCCCCTCCCGCGGCGCCCCGAAGGGCGTTTCGGCGCGTCACGGGAGGGGAAGCCCGTTTATTACCGCCCGGTGCGGGCCAGGGAGAGCACCCAGCCTTCCATCCGCCCCTTGGCGTTGGCGATTTCCTTGGCGGAGAAGAAGTCCTCGGCCTTGACCTTGTCCACCGGATAGACCGGACGATGGAAATCGTTCTCGTAGCCGTAAGGAACGGTGGCGTCGATCCCCATGCCCCCTTCGAAGCGGGTGTTGGCCGCGGTCCACTGCGCGTCGCCCGAGGTCATGCGCTCGGCCGGCATGAAGGTCTGGCCGATGCCGCCCGGATGCGGGTTGAGGATGTCGGTCTGCGGATTGACGCGGGTGGTGAGGCACCACATGATGTCGTCCATCGAGTAGATGTCGACGTCCTCGCTGACGGCGATCACCAGGCGCGACCCCTGCGAGCAGGCGAGGATGGCGGTCAGGAAGTTGCGCTGCCAACCTTCCTCGATCTTGTTGCGTTTTTTCACCTGGATGATGGCCCCGCCCCAATCGGTCATGCAGTAGGGGATGTGGACGTTGGTGACTATGCCCGGCTGCAGGCGCTGGCAGAGGTTGTAGATGGCCGACTCGCGCACCGAGGTGTCGATGTTGGCGTCGTCCATGGTGTGCACGCCGAGCGGGAAGATGATCGGCTTGCTCTCCGGCTTTCTCATGGTGATGGCGGTAACGTGGAAGGTCGGCGCCTTGTAGGCCTTGCCCATGTAGCCCGCCCACTCCGGGTGGAAGTGGAAGCGCCCCTGGATGTCTGCGTCCTCGGACTCCTTGGTCTCGTAGCGCTTGTCGCGCGGATGCAGGTAACCCTCAAGGACGTATTCCGCGTCGGCCAGCGTGTAGGCGTCGATGGTGCGGCATTTGACGATCCTGACCGGCGAGCCCTGGATCGCGCCGGCCATGCCCACTTCGTCGCATCCCTTGGGGAGCATGGCGTAGTCGAAGCCGGCGCCTGCCAGGTAGGTGCATGATGGCGGAACGCCGAAGCACATGGTCAGCGGGATCGGTTTGTCGTCGTGGTAGTGCTCGGTCATCACCTGCCACATGTGGGAGCCCGGGGAGATCTGGAAGGTGCCGACGTTGCCCCAACGGAAGTTCATGCGGTTGTAGCCGATGTGGCTGCCGCCGTCGAAGTAATCGCCGATCACGCAGGAGATGCCGGAGCCGATGGTCATCTCCGACTCGAGTTCGGTGTGGCGGATCGCCGTCAGCCACTTGTTGACGTCGAGATCGTCGGTGAGCACCAATTCCTGCACAGGGGCCTCGCTCTGATCGATGATCACCGGAGCGATCGGGTGATCGAGGGCGTGGCCGACCTTCTTGACGCGGTCCAGGGAGTCTTTCCAGTTGAACATCTTCTCGATGACCTTGATGTCGCCAAAGAGGTTGGTTACCGCACGCGCATGCGGCATCCCTTTCACGTTGTTGAACAGGATCGGACACCCGCCGTCCATGATCTTCTGCAGACCGGTGATCTCGAGATCGGGATTGACCTCTTTGTCGGTTTCGATCAGGTCCCCTTCCGCGCGCAGCCATTCCAACGTGGTGCGCAGGCTGGTGACGTCCTTTTTGGCGTCCTTCTTGTTGGCATCCATTGTCTTGTCTTCCTCCTTTGATGACGGGTTAGTGGCTTCCCCCCGCGCTTGCCGGGGGAGGCCGTGATGTAAGGCGCGCGAGCTACAGCGATCGCACGCTCGGTAGACGTTTGTGCATGTGGCCGTCCCAGCGCCGGCCGACCGCGATGTCGATCTCGAACTGGTCGAGCAGCCGCTGGACGATGTGATCCACCATGTCCATCAGGCTTTCCGGGTGGTTGTAGAAGGCCGGCATGGGCGGCAGGATGGTCACCCCCATGCGCGAGAGCTTGAGCAGGTTTTCCAGATGAATGTCGTTCAGCGGGGTCTCGCGAGCCACCAGCACCAGCTTGCGGCGCTCCTTCAGGATCACGTCGGCGGCGCGGTGCACGAGATGGTCGCCGACGCCGTGGGCGATGGCCGCGACGCTGCGCATCGAGCAGGGAACCACCACCATGCCGGCGGTGAGAAAGGAGCCGGAGGAGATCGCGGCCCCCATGTCGTCGGAGCGATAGGAGACGCTCGCCATCTCCAGCACCTGGGCCGGAGCGATGCCGGTCTCGTGCTCCACGGTCTGCAGCGCCCACTTGCTCGCCACCAGATGGGTTTCCACCTCGCTGTCGCGCAGCACCTCCAAGAGTCGTACTCCGAAAATGGCCCCGGTTGCCCCGGTCATACCGACGATCAGCTTGCTCATGCGGACTCTCCTTTTTCCCGATTCTGCTTCTGGTTGGGGCCAAGCGTTCAGCCAAACTTGCAAACGAAGTTTTAAGCTATTACGGAGCCGTTTTAAATTCCGGCAAATTTGCCCCTCGGAGCCGCCCCGCCGCCGACATCGGCCAGCGGATGGTAAAAAGACGTTTTGGCCTACACGGCCGCGTCGCTCCCCGCCGCTTACTACAGATATCAGCTAATTGCCTTGGCTGGCCGACCGCGCCGCTTGCCTGATGACTCACTAACTGCAACCGGTGTGCCAACTCGAAAAACCACGGAAAACGGCGTTACATTGTTTTCGCCGCTTTCAGATTTGAACTGTTGACATTTCACAACTGCCGGTGTAAATGCAGATGTGAACTGTTTGGCATGAAAACCGGGACGCCCGCGTCCGCAGGGGACCGTCGGCGTCGGTCGAAGCAGGCGCGGGTGGGTTGAAGGGAGGCTACGTGGAAAGGAAAACGGCCGGATTGAAGGAGATTTTTATCGCAGCGCTCCCCCTGATCGCGCGGGCCACCGGGGGGGTCGCCTTCGTGGCCGACGCCGACGGTCGCTGCCTGGGGGGAGTCGAGCCGGACGGCACGCCGGCTGCGCTGATCGAGAATTCGCTGTTGGAGTTGTGCCGGGAAGCCGCGGCCCAGGGGCGCCCGCTCGGGGTGCTGGAGGAAGAGAATGGCGGCGAATGCTTCGCCATCCCCATCGGCGGCGGTCTGGTGCTGGCCGCATCCAACTCCGAGCGCGTCGCGCGCCAGGACCGTCTTTTCCAGACCTTGCAGGAGACGCTGCCGCTGATCGCCGAAGTCGCGGGGGGAGAGGCGGTGCTCTTCGACGCCAGCGGCCGCCGCCTGTACACGGCCGACCCCAAATCGCGCACGGTGCGCCAGGGGCCGGGGACCATCGCGGAGAGCTGCCTGGAGGCGATGCGCACCGGCCGCTCGCAGATCGGCGCCTCCCGCACCATCCCCGGCGCGACCGCGGTGCGCATCCCGATCTCGCCGACCTTCGGCTTCGGGTTCAACAACGCCTATTCGACCAGCCAGCGCGAGAAGTTGCTCGACGAGGTGCAAAAAAGGCGCACCGCCAAATACACCTGGCAGGACATCATCTGCCGGGGGCCGCGCCTGACCGCGCCGCTCAAACTCGCCCAAAGCGCCGCACCCAGCAACTCCCCGGTGATCATCTTCGGAGAGAGCGGCACCGGCAAGGAGCTCTTCGCCCAGGCGATCCACAACGCCTCGGCCCGCTCGGACAAGCCCTTCGTGGCCATCAACTGCTCGGCGCTGCCGGAGAGTCTGGTGGAGAGCACCTTCTTCGGCTATGTGGAGGGGGCCTTCACAGGGGCGCGCCGGGGGGGGCAGGCGGGGTTGTTCGAACAGGCCAACCATGGCACCCTGCTCCTGGACGAGATCAGCGAGGCGCCGCTCGATCTGCAGGCCAAGTTGCTGCGGGTGTTGCAGGAGCACGAGGTGCGGCGCGTCGGGGCCGACCGCTCGATTCCGGTGGACGTGCGCATCATCGCGACCTGCAACCGCGACATGGTGCGCTGCATGGACGAGGGGCAATTCCGCAGCGACCTTTATTATCGCCTGAACGTGATCGACATCTATATCCCGCCGCTGCGCCAGGGGGTGGAGGATATCCCGGTGCTGGTGGGCGGCATCCTGGAAAAACTGGCCCGCGCCGACGGGGTGCCGATTCCGGAAATAGACGAGGGGGCCATGGCGCTTCTGGTCAGCTACCAGTGGCCGGGGAACGTGCGCGAACTGCGCAACGTCATGGAGCGGCTGGTGAGCCTGAGCTTCGGGGAAAAGATCCAAGTCGGCCACCTGCCGCCCAAGATCGTGGAGGCGGCCCGCCAGGCGGCCGCGCGGCCGGAGGAGCCGGTCCAGCGCGGCCCGTCCGCGGAGCGGGGCGCGCCCGTCATGCCGCGCTCCGCGGACGAACCGCGGCGCGCGACGCTCACCGACCGGCTGGCCGAGGCCGAGCGCCTGATGCTCTTCGAGACCCTCGAGCGCTTCAACGGCAACCGCGAAAAGACCGCGCGCGAGCTGGGAATCAGCGTCACCACCCTGTGGCGCCGCCTCTGCAGGGCGCGCGCCGAAAGCGAGCTGAGCGGCTAAGGCGCGACGCGGCGCGGAAGGCAAGCGCTCAAAGGGCGTCGCCCGCGTCCCTCCCCCCTCCCCTACCCGCAGCCTCGCACCCCCCAATTGGCTTTTGCCGAGTGCTCCCCCTCCCCTTGGGGGTTGAAGGGGTTGGGGGGTGGGGGAATTGGCCACATGTGCTGACGTGACACCTTCCCCCACCCCCCAGCCCTGGGAAGGCACCGCAATCCCTTCATCCGCCGCCCGCGCCCCGCAGCCAAACAGGCAGTTAACGCTCTTTTATCACCGCCGGCCAAACCCCATAAACCATAGTTATATTGGACTTCACCTTGCACGTTTCTTTTACCTGCGGCTAATGCTCTGGAATCCAACAAGAGAACCGTTCGCGGAGTGCTCCGGAACTCGCCGCCAGGGAGCCCCCAACAAGCGCTTCCGCACTATCCTTATTTTACCGGCAGTTGCAGTTTAAAAATCAGGCGGGCGCGGCTGCGGGGGCCGGATAGACGCAGCACGAGAGGGCCGCGACGGCATTTTTAAAAAATTCGCAAAATCTCAATAACGGTATTTTATTTTCTCTTGACTTGTAATTTATTGAGGAATATAGTTTCAAACGTCAACGATCTTTCACCGACGCCTCGCCGGCAAATGTCCGGCAACCCCTGCCAGGCAGCTGCGCCTACCCGATTATTGCGGGGGTGCAGCCGGTCCCCGGCCGACTGCCTGGCCGGCTTTGCCGAGTGGCGCAGCGCCGGGCGCTCGCGGGGCTCGGTCCAAATCAAGCGGTGGGGCCGTTGCCCGACACCGAAAAGGAGCTAATGTATGCGGCGACTCATCATCGGCCTGTCCGGAGCCTCCGGCGCCATCTACGGCATCCGCGCGCTGGAAGCGCTCAGGGAAGTGCCCGACATCGAAACCCACCTGGTGATGTCGCCCTCGGCCAAGCGCACCATCGACGAGGAGACCAATTGGAGCGCCTCCGACGTGGAGGCCCTGGCCGACGTGGTGCACAAGCACGGCGACATCGGCGCGGCCGTGGCCAGCGGCTCGTTCATCACCGCCGGCATGATCGTGGCTCCCTGCTCCATCAAGACCTTGTCGCAGATCGCCAATTCCCACAACGACAACCTGCTGGCCCGCGCCGCCGACGTCTGCCTCAAGGAGCGCCGACGGCTGGTGCTGCTGCTGCGCGAGACCCCCCTGCACCTGGGGCACATCGAGCTGATGGCGCAGGCCTCCCGTTACGGCGCGGTGCTGCTGCCGCCGGTGCCGGCCTTTTACAACCTGCCGCAAACCATCGACGACATAGTTAACCATACGGTCGGCAAAGCGCTGGATCAGTTCGAGATCCCGCATCAGCTCATGAAACGGTGGAAAGAGCCGGCCGCCAAAGCGGCTTGACGCGAGCGGCCGGCTCTCAGCCGGCCGTCCCTGGCTGCAAAAACGACAGTGCGGCACATGCGGCGGCCAATCCGCCCTAAGCGCTGCACTGTCGAACCATTGGAGACGGCATGATCCATTTTTGCGCCCCGCCAGGCAGCCGCGATTCGTCCTTCAACAAGATCAGGGATCACGGGTGAAAGCCCCGTCTCCTTTTCCCGCTTCAGGCGGAGCCGGCGCGATCCTCGCCATGGCCTCGCGTACATCAACCTAAGACATCACCCTGGATTTCTGTTCGGAACATGGCACAACTACCGTTTTTCAACCAAGCCCCGCACGTTAAATACAATGGAGGTGACAGCATGTACGAAAAGACGCTGGACATTCGCAGTCTGATCGACAACCGAAAGATGAGTCGCTATCAGATAATGGTCGTCTGTTTTTGCGCGATGATAGCCATGATGGACGGATTCGACGCCCAGGCGATAGGTTATATCGCACCCGCCATCTTGAAATCCTGGCACGTCACCCGCGCCGCCCTCAGCCCGGTCTTCTCGGCGGGCCTGGTGGGGATGATGTTCGGCGCCCTCGGCTTCGGCCCCTTGGCCGACCGCTTCGGCCGCAAGCCCATCCTCGTCTTCTGCGCCTTCTTCTTCGGGCTCTTCTCGCTCTTGACGGCGACCTCGGGCTCGATGCAGGAACTGCTGGTATTCCGCTTCCTGACCGGCCTGGGGCTGGGCGGCGCCATCCCCAACGTGATCGCCATGACCAGCGAATACGCCCCCGCCAGGATCAGACATACGGTCACCATGCTCATGTTCAGCGGATTTTCCATCGGGGCCGCCCTGGGAGGGGTCGCCGCCGCCAGCATGATCAGCAAGTTCGGCTGGAAATCGGTGTTCGTCCTGGGGGGCGTCGCCCCTTTGATCGGCTTCCTGGTCATGCTCGCCTTCGCGCCGGAGTCCCTGCGTTATTTGGTGCTGAGGGGGAAAAGCAACGACAAGGTGCTCGCCATACTTAAAAAGATCGCCCCCGAGCTCCAGCTGAACTCCCAGACGGTGTTCACCGTGGAAGAACACCAGGCCAAAGGATTCCCGGTCAAGCATCTGTTCACCAACGGCCGGGCGGCGCTGACGCTGCTGATCTGGGTCGTCTTCTTCATGAGCCTTTTCACCATGTATTTCCTTTCCAACTGGCTCCCCACCGTTATGAACGATTCCGGCGTGGCGGTGCACTATGCGATCCTGATTACGGCGATGTTCCAGGTGGGCGGTTCCGTGGGTCCGATGTTCCTGGGCAAATGTTTCGACAAGTTTTCGGCCTTCCGCGTGCTGGCGCTGGTTTACCTGGGCGCGGCCGTGCTGATCGTGCTGATCGGCTCGGTCGGCACCTCGGTCGGCGCGCTTTTCCTGACCGTTTTCGGCGCCGGGGTCTTCGTGGTCGGCGGCCAGGGGGGCGCCAACGCACTGACGGCCAACCTCTATCCCACCACCATCCGTTCCACCGGAGTAGGCTGGGCCTTCGGCATCGGCAGGATCGGCTCCATCATCGGCCCGATCATCGGCGGCATCATGCTTTCCCTGCACTGGGATATCCAGCACATCTTCATGATCGGCGCCATACCCGTAACCCTGGCGGCGACCGCGGCTTTGACCATCAGCTTCCTCGCCAGCCAGCAGAAAACGGCCGAGGCGCCGGAGCCCGAGACGGAAAGCGAGCTGGAGTTCGAGGCCTAGATCGCCAGGCCTTTCTGCGGCACGCCCTCTCGGGATAGCGCGGGCTGAGCGACGAGGGCGCCCACAGGGAGGCGTTGGCGACTGCGAGCTGCAAGGATATTAATGAAAAAGATCGCCGTTCGTCAGATTTACGTTGAAACCGGCTCCAGATCGTTGTATCTTGCTCGATTATGAAAATAGCCGATCTTGATTACAAACTGGACGAATCCCTGGGGCACCTGGCCACGCAGTTCTCCCGAGGGATCTTGAAGCGCTTCAACCAGGAACGCGCCAAACACGGATACACGATCTCACCGGAGCAGTGGGCCGTCCTGGTCTACGTCTGGGATAGAAACGCCCAGCCGCAGTTCGTGCTGGCGGACAGGATGTTCAAGGACAAGGCCACGGTAGCCCGCGTGGTGGCCAGTACCGAGGCCCTGGGGCTGATCAAGCGGGTGCCCGGCCCCACTGACGGCCGCGAGAAGATCCTCTATCTGACTGAGCAGGGAAAGGCCGTCATGGAGGAGATAACCCCCATCGTCCAGGAGGTGCTGCACCAGGCCAGCGTCGGCATCGACGAAAATGAATTGCAGATCTGCAAGGATGTCCTGAGGCGCGCCCACGCCAACGTCCTTGCCCAACTGGGCTGATCCGGATCCGACACCGGGTGAAGTTGCCAGGGGCCGTGCGGGAAAACCGCGCGGCCCTTTTTTTTGCCGCACCGCGCACCGCCAGCCCAGCCTACGGATTTTCCTTGCCTTGGTAGGGGCGAATCTTGTATTCGCCCTCTTCGCTCGCCGGAACCAGGGGCGAACACAAGGTTCGCCCCCACGCCAAGCAAATCACAGCGAGACGCCGAAACCTTGTGCTAAACCGTCTCGCTCCCGCGAAGCAGGTCGTGGCCGTGGGTTCCTTCCCCGGAAAAAACGTAAACCGCCATTATACTTTTTATCACGACACGCTAGCCCGCTGGCGGGCTTGAAGCGCGCGCCAGGCGAAGCGACCCGCCGAACATGCTGATTTAGCGCGATAATCATCTCTCGCCTGCGCTAACTACCACGACTGACTGCGATCCCTCAACCGCCCTCCGCAAGCCGGCATCGCCCCCCGGATAGGCACAGCCAAAAAAAATCTCCAGAAAGATTTAAACGTCATTTTATTTTGCTTGACATGTTTTTCGATCAGGAATATAGTTTCACTTATCAACTATTCTTTCGGGAGGTAGCAAAATGGAAAAGGCGAAAAACGAGAAGACGGAGCCGATTCAGGACCTGCGCGAATGGCTTTCGCGGGTGGAAGAAATCGGTGAATTGGTGAGGGTGAGCGAACCCGTCAACCGCGACGAAGAGATGTCCGCGATCGGCTATCTGCTTGCCAAACAAGATCCGTCCCCCGCAGTGCTGTTCGAGAATCCGGCCGGCTTCGAGACGAGCCCCATCGGCGCCAGGCCCCTTTGGAACATCCTGGGACCGAGCCTCAAACGGGTAGCCATGACGCTGGAAGAGCCGGCCGACACCCCTGCGGTCGAACTGATCAAAAAGGCGAAAGACAAGCTGAAACTGCGCATCCCTCCCCGCGAGGTCTCGGCCGCCGAGGCACCGCTCTACGAGAACACCCTGCTCGGCGACCAGATCGACCTCGACCTGCTGCCGATCCCCAGGCACTGGCCTTTGGACGGCGGACGCTACGCCGGCACCGCCGACGCGGTCATCACCCGCGACCCCGATTCCGGCTACATCAACATCGGCACCTACCGCATGATGCAGCAGGGTAAAAACAAGGTCGGCCTCTACCTCTCTCCGGGCAAGGATGCGCGTCTGCACATCACCCGCGCCTGGCAGCAGGGCAAATCCATCGAAGTGGCCGCGGCCTGGGGCATCGACCCGCTGTTCATGATGGTCGGCTCGCAGACCTTCCCCAAAAACGTCTCCGAGTACGAATTCGCCGGCGGCATCAAGGGCCAGGCGATCCCCGTGGTGCGCGGCAAGACCACCGACCTGCTGCTGCCGGCCAACGCCGAACTGGTGATCGAAGGGATCATCCGCCCCAACTCGGTCATGGCGGAAGGTCCCTTCGGCGAATTCCCCGGCTACTACGGCCGTCCGGAAGCCGGCTGCCCGCTGATCGAAATCACCGCGGTCCATTACCGCTCCAAGCCGATCACCACCAACGCCCTGATGGCCGACTACCCCTCCTGCGAGCAGAGCGGCTTCTTTTCCATCATCCGTTCGGCCAAGATCTGGGACGACCTGGACAAGCTCGGCATCCCGGGCATCCACGGCGTTTACTCCCATCCGGCCGCAGCCGGCGGCTTCGGCATGACGGTGATCAGCATGGAGCAGCGCTACGCCGGCCACGCGGCACAGGTGCTGGCCCTGGCCGCCCAGTGCCCCGGCGGCGCGTACTACACCAAGTGGATCATCGCCGTCGAGGAGGATATCGACCCGACCAACATGGACGAGGTGATCTGGGCCATGGCCAGCCGCTGCAACCCGGTCGAAGATATCGACATCCTGCGCGACACCTGGAGCACCTGGCTCGACCCCACCCAGAATCCGCCGGAAAAGCGCCCCTACGGCTCCAAGGCGCTCATCAACGCCTGCCGGGAACACCGCCACCTGCCGGTCTTCTCCAAGCGCACCACACTCAGAGAGAGCACCTACGACGCGGTCGCCGCGCGCTGGAACGAGCTTGGCCTACCCGGGAAAATTCCCACCGTCAGGGCATACGAGACCGAGAACAACGTGGTTTACCACGAAGTGGGCGGGTTCGAGCCCGGCCTGCAGCCCGGCGAAGAGAAGTAACCAGCACCATCGTGAAATAGGGAGGCCGAACACCATCGGCAGACCATGCTGGCGCGCCTTTCAAGGCGCGCCAGCTTTTTTTATGCAGATTACCGTTGACAACTTTGCAGTGAAGCTGATTTAATCGGCGGATCAAAAAGGCTCTGCAGCGGCGTCGACGACCGCGGCGGGCGTTAACCCCATTTATGCTCCAGGAGGAAACAATGATTCCAATGAATCCATTGGCCGCGGAACTGAACGAATCCCTAACCCAGCACAACCCGCACGTCTTGGAGATGTTGTCCGATCTCGGCAAGGGCCTGTATTTTCCCAAGGGGATCTTGACCCAGTCCGCCGAAGCCAAGGACAAAGCGCACAAATTCAACGCCACCATCGGCATCGCCACCGAGAACGGCGGCCCGATGTATCTTTCCTGCATCCAGGACAAGCTCTCCGCCTTCGATCCCAAAGATATCTACCCCTACGCGCCCCCCGCCGGCAAGCCGGAGCTGCGCAGCCTGTGGCGGGAGAAGATGCTGCGGGAAAATCCGAGCCAGCAGGGAAAACACTTCAGCAATCCCATCGTCACCAACGCCCTGACCCACGGCTTGTCGATCGTCGCCGATCTGTTCATCAACAAGGGTGACCACCTGGTGCTCCCGGACATGCTCTGGGGCAACTACAACATGACCTTCGGCACCTGCAGCGGCGCCATCGTCAAGAAGCACCCTACCTTCACCGCGACCGGCGGCTACGACATCGAAGCCTTCAAGGCGGTGCTGAAAAACACCGCGGAGGAAAAAGGCAAGGCGGTGGTGCTGCTGAACTTCCCCAACAACCCGAGCGGCTACACCCCGACCCTGGCCGAAGGCGAGGCCCTGGTGGCCGCCATCAAGGAAGTCGCCGAAGCGGGCTGCAACGTAGTCGCCATCACCGACGACGCCTATTTCGGACTCTTCTACGAAGATTCCCTGACGGAATCGTTGTTCGGCAGGTTGGCCAACATCCACCCGCGCATCCTGGCGGTGAAATTGGACGGCGCCACCAAGGAAGAGTTCGTCTGGGGCTTCAGGACCGGCTTCATCACCTTCGCCGACGGCAACGAGTACGAAAACGCCCCGGTGGTGAACGCCCTGGAAAAGAAGACCATGGGGATCATCCGCGCCCGCATTTCCAACTGTCCGCACCCCTCGCAGACCTTCGTGATCGAGGCCCTGCGCTCGCCGCAGTTCCTGGAGCAAAAGGAAGAGAAGCTCCAGGTGTTGAAAGGGAGGGCGCTGAAGACCAAAGAGGTGCTCAACAGCGGCAAATTCGAGAAGGCCTGGGATTACTACCCCTTCAACTCCGGTTATTTCATGTGCCTGAAGCTGAAGACGGTCGAGGCGGAAAAGCTGCGTCAGCACCTGCTCGACAAGTACGGCGTCGGCACCATTTCGGTGACCAAGACCGATCTGCGCATCGCCTTTTCCTGCATCGCCGAAGAGAACATCGCCGAGCTGTTCGACCTCGTCCACCAGGCGGTTCAGGATCTCAGCTAAGGCCCTGCCGCCGTCGATTGCCGCAAAAAGAAACGCCCTTGGCAGTGTTAGCCAAGGGCGTTTTCTTTTGCGGCTTTTCATCCGACCGATCGGCCGGATCGGACCGATCGGTCCGATGCTTGAAGACAAAGGGGAGGGGTCGACTTCGACCCCTCCCCTTTGTCTTATGCTCTGCTTGCGCTCGCTGCGGGGGCTTACGCGCCCGGCATCAGGCTTTCGATGATTTCTTCGGTCCAGGGGGTCCCTTTGGCCAGCGCCTGACGCAGCTTGACGAAGTCGATCTCGCGGCCGGTCTCTTTGGTCCCTTCGTTGAAGGCGCGGAAGCCGGTGCGCGCTTCGTTCATCATGTTGAGGGCCAACCAGGCGCGGGAATTTTCCTTATTCAGGTTCCACGCCTGCAGCTTGGGCTTGCGCAGCTCCTCAAGGCTCTTGGCCATGCACTCGGGGAAGGTCTCCAAAAGCTTGGAGCAGAGTTCCTCGACCTTCTGGTCGAGCAGGCTCAGATCGATCTCGCCCTGCTTGAGCAGCGCCTGCCCTTCCTTGAAGGCGGCACCGGTCTTGAAGTCGCCGTGCACGATGCGGCCGTACTCGTCGAGAAAGCGGTCGGTGACCACGGTCGGGTTGGCCACGAACTTGCCGTCGATCTTCAGGGAGGGGACGATATCGGCCACGATGCCCAGCCGCGCGGCCTTGTGCGCCGAGAACGGCTCGCACAGCGTGCCGGAAACCATGGCCTGCTCCATGCCGATCATGACCGGCAGGAAGTCGGTGGCCCCGCCGATGGCGGCCGAACCGTGTTTGGGGCCGGCCTGGCCGAAGTTGGCCAGGTCCTGGGCGATGGTGAAGTCGCAGGCCATGCCGACTTCCTGACCGCCGCCGATGCGCATGCCGTTCACCCGGCAGACCACCGGCTTGTCGCAGCCCAAAACGGCCGAAACCATGTCGTTGAACAGCCGCATGTACTGGCGATACTCCTGCGGATTGCCGGCGTAGTACTCAGCGTACTCCTTGGTGTTGCCGCCGGTACAAAACGCCTTGTCGCCGACCGCGGTAAAGACCACGGCGTTCACCGAGCGGTCCACGGAGGCGCGACGGAAAGCGAGGATGACCGCCTTGACCATGTCGGTGGTGTAGGAGTTGTACTGCTTGGGGTTGTTGAAGATGATCCAGGCGTTGAAGAGCCCTTCGGCTACCGAGCCGTCCCGCCGCAGCGCCGGTCGCCTTTCGTAGCGCACCATGCCGTCGCAAAGGCTTTCCACCTCGCGGTCTATCAGGTTGTGATCGATCAAATGGGTCGGTGACGTCCTGCTGATAATCTCGTCTGTCGTGGCCACTTTTATCCTCCTATCCTTTTTGTTTTTTCTTCGGTTCTTGGGGAACTCCCCATGAATAAAGCAAATTAGTGTAATTTGGTACCACAATACCACTTTGAGGTCAAGATCTTTCTGCCTTGAGCCGAATTTTTTATATCTTGTATTCGAGTTTCTAATGTGGTATTTTGGTACCGGATTGTCAAATAGGCATTACCTCAGGGAAAATGCCGGCAACAACTATCGAACGAAGCGTGGGTTGGCGAGCGCTTGCGGCGGCCTGCCCGGGCGCCGACGCGAGCCGGCCGGAGCATTTTCCACCCAGGGTCGTGATAATGAGCGAAAAAATCTTCATCCGCAACGCCAAACCCAGCGACCTCGACGCCGTAGTCGGGCTCGACGAGGTGGGTCAAAGAGAAGTGAAACAAGCCTACTGGCAAGGTATCTTCGACCACTACGTGAAAAGCGGCAGGGCCGACCGGATCTGCCTGGTCGCCGAGAAAGGAAACGCCGTGGTGGGGTTCATCGTCGGCGAGGTGCGCGCCTGGGAGTTCGGCTCGCCCCCCTGCGGCTGGGTGTTCGCACTCTCGGTGGCCCACGCGGTCAGGGAGATGGGGATCGGCCAGCGGATGTTCGACGAGATCTGCAGCCGCTTGAAGCAAAGCGGGATCAACACGGTGCGCACCATGGTCGACCTGGACAACAAGCTCACGCTCTCGTTTTTTCGCAGCGTCGGCATGTGCACCGGGCGCTATATCGAGCTTGAAAGGCAGATCGACTAAGCCTATCCGCCAACCAACGCAGCACCCTGGAGTATTATGAAGCTGAACAAAGCAAGCCTCTTTGCACTGATATCGGTCCTGGAACTGGCAAGCGACGCGGAGCGGCAGCTCTCCACCACCGACATCGCCAAGAAGTACTGCATCTCCACCCACCATCTCGCCAAGGTGATGCGCAACCTGGTGCACGAAGGGGTGATCCAGGCGATCCGCGGCGTAGGCGGCGGCTACCGATTCGCGGGCAACATCAACCGCACCACCTTGCTCGACATCATTCAGCTTTTCGAGACCATGGAGAGCGAGTTGGACCTGCCGCACTGGGGCGAGGACGGCAACCCGATCGTGGCGGAGCTGCAAAGCGTCACCAACGAGATCGACAACCTGACCAAGGCGGTGCTGGACACCATCACCCTGGCGACGGCGCTGAAAAACAGCCGGCTGCGCGAGGAGCTTTTGACCAACAGAAAGCAGCCCGAGGCGGGTTGACCTGGAAATAGTTCAGTCGAAGCGTCTCACCCGGAGTAAAGCGACAAAGCACGCAAAAGGCAGATCAAGCGACCAGGATTTTGGGTAACCCCACAAGCCTTCGCCTGAATCTGCCTTTTTTGCGCTGCAACCGCGACAACGCGCCGCCCTAAACCCAAATTTGACGTTGACGCGCCCTTTCCGCCTCATTTCTTAGCGAAGCGCACCTGCGCGGCGAAGGTGTCGGACTCCGCGGAATAGACCAGCGAGTTCCCCTGTTTACGGTGATAGCTCAGCATCGGCTCGTTGCTGGGGAGGATCTCGGAGCTGAACCCCTCGATCCCCTGCCCTTGCGCATGGCGCTGCAGCTGCCCCAACAAATAGCGGCAAAGCCCAAGACGGCGGTACTCCTCGTGCACCACGACGGCGGTTTCGGCAATGCTGGTGCGCGGATTGGCCGCGTAACGGGCCACCGCCACGATGCGCTCCGCATTCTCCTCCACTTCGAAAGCCGCCAGCGCCATGCGGCCTTGGTAATCGACGCAGCAAAGCTTGGCGGCCTCACGGTGGGCAAGCTGCTGCTTGGACATGAAATAGCGGTTGTAGATGGTCTCCTCGGAGTGGCTGTAGAAAAACTCCTGCAGGGTCCGCTCGTCGGTCGCCTTCAGCGGGCGCACCAGCAGCCTCTTGCCGCCGAAGACCCGGAACTCCTCCAGGTCCTTGGGATAGTGGTCCAGATCCTGCTGCCAGACCTGCTCGTCCTCGTAGACGTAGTGCTTCTGCTTGACGAACTCCAAAAGCTCGTGCCGGAAATCGGGGTGGGCGATGGAGATCAGCGCCAGTGCGCGCTCCCTGATGGTCTTGCCGTGCAGATAGGCCAGGCCGTACTCGGTCACCACGTAGTGCACGTCGCCGCGGCTGGTGACCACGCCGGCGCCGTCGTCCAGGCGGTGCACGATGCGGCTCACCTGGCCTTCGCAGGCGGTGCTGCGCAGCGCCACCACCGGCTTGCCGCCGCGGCTCATGGCCGCCCCCCTGATGAAGTCGACCTGGCCGCCGATGCCGCTGTAAAACCGGTAGCCGAGGCTGTCCGCGCAGACCTGGCCGGTGAGATCCACCTGCAGCGCCGAATTGACCGCCACTACCCGGTCGTTTTGGGCGATCACCCGCGGGTCGTTGACGAAATCGGAGGGGTGGAAGGCGACCCCCAGGTTCTGGTCGACGAAGTCGTACAGTTTGCGGCTGCCGCTCACGAAGCTGGTCACGGTCTTGCCGGGTAGCACGCTCTTGGCGCGGTTGGTGATGTTGCCGTTTTCGATGAGCGGCATCAGGGCGTCGCTGAACATCTCGGTGTGCACCCCGAGGTTGCGCTTGTCGGTCAGAAATTGCAGCACCGAGCCGGGTATGGTGCCGATCCCCATCTGCAGGCAGCTGCCGTTTTCCACCAGCCGGGAGATATGGTAGCCGATCTGCAGCGCCACCTCGTCCGGTTCGGGCACGTTCAGCTCGATGATCGGGTAATCGGCCTCCACCAGGAAATCTATCTGGCTCAGGTGGACGTCGGTGGCGCCGCAGGTGCGGGGCATGCGGGGGTTGATCTCGGCGATCACCAGCTTGGCCCGGTCCAGCGCCGCGCGCTGCACATCGACGCTCACCCCCATGCTGCAGTAGCCGTGCTTGTCGGGGGGGGAGAGCTGCAAAAGCATGGCCTGGTTGCCGCGCTGCCCGTGCCGGATCAACTCCGGGATCTCGCTCAAAAAGATCGGCGTGTAATCGGCGCGCCCGTCGCACACGGCCTGGCGGATGTCGTCGCTGATGAAAAAGGAGTTGTGCCGCAAGTGGCCGACGAATCGGTCATCGAGGTGCTGGGTCGATCCGTAGGTGAGGAGCTGGATCAGTTCCACGTCGTTCAGCCGCTCACCCCGGCGGCAAAGAGCCGCCAGCAGTTGCTGCGGCGCCGCGCACCCAGAGCCCACGAACACTCGCCATCCCGATTGGATCTGCTGCACCGCCTCGTCTGCGCCCACCACCTTGCCGCCATAGCGTGCCTGAAGTTCGCTCTCCATCCGCAGTATCTCCTTGCCGGCCGCCAGGGCCGGGACTTGGCATTTCCATCCTCATGCGACTGCACCCGGGCGCCGTGACTGCTGCCCGGCGCCGACACCGCTTCGTCGCGTTTCGTGCCTCAACGCGACCTACCGGACTACTGACCTGTTAAGCCATTATTGACGATGCTGAATTAGCTGGGCGTCGCATTATCGCATAAAAACCTGCCGATGGCTGCTGCTTTCTACGCATCGATTATTGACAGGCACGACCCGAACCAGGTAACCGACGCCCCCCTCCGGGGCGAGCCGAGCAACCGACATCTCCTCATTTTTTTACATGGACGTTCAAAACTTTACACAGAGGCAACCGTTTCCCGCATTGCGCTAAAACATTATAACCGAACGCCCTTCCAGTCATATTCAATAAAATCGGTGGCTTACCAGCGATAATCAAAATTCGACGGCCTTTAGCAATCGATGGTTCCGTTTTTGCAAAACAGTTTTTTACATATCAAGAATCGGATGCCGCGACTAATCGCCGTCGGCACCCCCAAGGGGAGGTAAGCAATGCCGTACAACCTCAATCTGCCGGAAACCTTCAACGCCGCCGACTACTTCGTGGACCGCAATATCCGTGAGGGGCGGGGCGACAAGGTTGCAGTACGCTGCGAGGACCGGAGCTTCACCTACGGCCAGATCCAGGCCGACGTCAACCGCTTCGGCAACGCCCTGCTCTCGCTGGATGTGCGTATGGAAGAGCGGGTGGCCCTGCTCCTTTTGGACACCGAGGCCTACCCCCAGACCTTTTTCGGCGCCATCAAGATGGGCGCGGTGCCGGTCTGCCTTAACACCATGAACCGCTCCAAGGACTTCCAATACTACCTGAACGATTCCCGGGCGCGGGTGCTGGTGGTGGACGCGGCCCTGCTCGACCAGATCGAGCCGATCCGCGCCAACCTGACCTTCGTGAAATACATCGTGGTCGCCAACGGCCAGGCCCCGGCCGGCGACCTGAGCCTTAGCGAGCTTGCCGGCGCGCAGTCCGATCAGCTGGCGTGCGCGCCGACCTGCCGCGACGACTCCTGCTTCTGGCTGTACAGCTCCGGCTCCACCGGTTCCCCCAAGGGGACCGTCCATCTGCAGCACGACATGGTCTACGCCACCGAGACCTACGCCAAAAAGGTGCTGGGCATCAAGGAGGACGACTCCTGCTTCTCGGCCGCCAAGCTCTTCTTCGCCTACGGCCTGGGCAACGGGCTCTATTTCCCCTTCGGCGTCGGCGCCAGCACGGTGCTGCTCCCGCAGAGGCCGACCCCGGCCGCGGTGTACGAGACGGTGCGGCGCGAGCGCCCCAGCCTCTACTTCGGGGTGCCCACGCTCTACGGCCAGATGCTGGAGGAGGAAGGGACCATGGACGGGGTGCGCCTGTGCGTCTCGGCCGGCGAAGCGCTCCCCCCGGACTACATCCATCGCTGGAAATCCCGTTTCGATCTCGACATCCTGGACGGCATCGGCTCCACCGAGATGGCGCACATCTTCATCTCCAACCGGCCGGGCGACGTCCGTCCGGGAAGCTCCGGCAAGGTGGTTCCCGGCTACGAGGCGCGCATCGTCTCCGAGGATATGGTCGACCTCCCCGACAACGAGATGGGGATCCTGCTGGTGAAAGGCGACTCCGCCGCCGCCTTCTACTGGAACAAGCACGAAAAAACCCGCCAGACCATCATGGGGCACTGGATCAACACCGGCGACAAGTACTTGCGCGACGAGCAGGGGTATTTCTATTGCGCCGGCCGCTCCGACGACATGCTCAAGGTGGGCGGGATCTGGGTCTCCCCGATGGAGGTGGAGGCCTGCCTGGTGCAGCACGCGGCCGTGCTGGAATGCGCCGTGATCGGCGCTCCCGACGAGGACCAGTTGATCAAGCCCATGGCCTTCGTGGTGCTGAACAGGTCCTACCAGGCCGGCGAAGCCATGGAGAACGAGTTGAAGGATTTCGTCAAGGCCTCCCTGGCCCTTTACAAATACCCGCGCTGGATACGTTTTCTCGACGAACTCCCGAAGACCGCCACCGGCAAGTTCAAGCGCTTCGAGTTGAGAAACCTGGTGCAGAGCGAAGCCGGCCATCATTAGCAGTCAAACGAAAGAAACATGGGAGCTACCATGACCTGCGACAAAACCATCCTCATCATCAATCCCGGCTCCACCTCCACCAAGGTGGGGATCTTCGCCGCCGGGGAGATGCGCATCAACGTGTCGGTGAAGCATCCCGACGAAGAGATCAGAAAGTTCCCCACCATCTGGGATCAGTACGACTACCGCAAGGACGCCATCCTGGGGGTGCTGCGCGACAACAAGCTCTCCATGGAGGAGATCGACGCCATCGCCTGCCGCGGCGGCAACGTCAGGCCCCTGCCCGGCGGCATCTACCGCATCTGCCCCAAGATGATCGCCGACATGAAAAGCGGCGTCTACGGGGCGCACCCGATCAACGTCGGCGGCCTGGTCGCCTTCGACCTGGGGGAGCAGTACGGGATTCCGGTCTTGACCGCCGACCCCCCCATGACCGACGAACTCTGCACCTCGGCCCGCTATTCGGGCATCCCCCAGATCGCCCGGCAGAGCAGCTTCCACGCCCTGAACCAGAAGGCCACCGCCAGAAAGATCGCCGCGGGCCTTGGCAAGGATTACCACGACGTGAACCTGATCGTCGTGCATCTGGGGGGCGGCATCTCGGTGGGCGCCCATCGCAAGGGGCGGATCATCGACGTCAACAACGCCCTGGACGGCGACGGCTCCTTCTCGCCTGAGCGGGCCGGCTCGCTTCCCGCCGGGGATCTGGTGAAGATGTGCTTTAGCGGCGACTACACCAAGGAGCAGATGCTGAAGCTTCTGACCGGCGGCGGCGGGCTCTACGCCTATCTGGGCACCACCAACGCCATCGAGATCGAGAAGCGGATAGCGGCCGGCGACGAGAAGGCGGCCGAGGTCTACGAGGCCATGGCCTATCAGGTCGCCAAGGAGATCGGCGCCTGCACCACGGTGCTGGAGGGAGAGATCGACGCCATCGCCCTGACCGGCAGCCTGGTCTACTCCAAGGTGCTGCTGGACAGCCTGAAGAAAAAGATCTCCTTCATAGCTCCGCTCTATCTGATCCCGGGCGAAAACGAGATGGAGGCGCTGGCCGACGCGGCGATGCGCTACTTGAACAACGAGGAAGAGTTGTCGGTTTATTAAGCCAGCCCCGAAGCGGTTTGGCGCTCACCATACAACAGGATAATGGGAGGAATAATGAGAAAGAGCTTTGCCTTACTACTATTGATCTGCGGCCTGCTGACCCTGGCGGCCGGCCAGGCCTTCGCCGAGTCGGACACCATCAAGATCGGCTTCATCACCGAGATGACCGGCCCCTTCGCCGACTTCGGCAGACATATCGTCAACGGCGCCAAGGCGTACGTCAAGGAGCACGGCGACACCGTCGCCGGCAAGAAGATCGTGCTGGTGATCAGGGACACCACCGGCCCGTCGCCGGAGATCGCCAAAAGGCTCGCCCAGGAACTGATCGTCAAGGACAAGGTCGACTTCATCGCCGGATTGGGCTTCACCCCCAACTCGCTGGCCATCGCGCCGATCATCACCGAGGCGAAGATGCCCACCATCATCATGAACGCGGCCACCTCGATCATCACCACCAAATCCCCCTACTTCGCCCGGGTGTCGATGACCTTGCCGCAGGTCACCGTCCCCATGGCCCAATGGGCCTACAAGAAGGGCTTCCGCAAGATCTACACGCTGGTCGCCGACTACGGCCCTGGCCACGACTCGGAGAACGCCTTCAAGAAAGAATTCACCAGACTCGGCGGCCAGGTGGTGGGCGAGTCGCGCGTGCCTTTGAAGAACCCCGAGTTCGGCCCCTACGTGCAGCGCATCAAGGACAGCAAGCCCGAAGCCGTGTTCGTCTTCGTCACCCCCGGCGAGATGCCGGTGGCTTTCATGAAATCCTATAACGAGCGCGGCCTGGCCAAGGCGGGCGTGAAACTTCTCTCCACCGGGGACGTCATGGACGATTCCGTGCAGGACGTGCTGGGAGCGAGCGCGCTGGGGGTCATCTCCACCCATCAGTATTCGGTGGCCCACAAGTCGCCGGAAAACAAGGCATTTCTTGCCGCCTACGCCAAGATCGACTCCGGGCGTCCCAACTACATGGCGGTCGGCGGCTACGACGGCATGGCGGCCATCTACAGCGTGAGCAAGCAGTTGAACGGCAAGATCGACGGAGACAAGGCGATGGCGCTCCTGAAGGGGATGAAGCTCAACAGCCCGCGCGGCCCGATCCAGATCGATCCCGCCACCCGGGACATCATCGAGAACATCTACGTGCGCGAGGTCAAGAAGGTGGACGGCCATTTCTACAACGTGGAATTCGAGACCGTCCCGGCCGTGAAGGATCCGGGCAAATGATAGTCGCGCGGGGGGGCGGTCTCCAAAGCCGCCCGTCTCCGCGGGCGCGGCAAACTCCGTACGGCGCAGCGTGAAACTTTTCCACAGGGAGACCCAGCATGAAAACAGCTAGACACAAAAGATTCGGTTTGGCGATGGCGGCCTGCGCACTGTCGCTCGGCCTGGTCTGCGGCCAGGCAGGCGCCGCGGAGTCCGACACCATCAAGGTCGGCATCATCACCGAGATGTCGGGACCTTTCGCCGATTTCGGCAGGCACATCGTCAACGGCGCCAAGGCCTACATGCAGCAACACGGCGACACCGTCGCCGGCAAGAAGGTGGTGCTGGTGATCAAGGACACCACCGGCCCCGCGCCCGACGTCGCCAAACGGCTGGCCCAGGAGCTGATCGTCAAGGACAAGGTCGACTTCCTGGCGGGCTTCGGCCTGACCCCCAACGCGCTGGCGGTGGCCCCGATCGCGACCGAAGCCAAAATGCCCACCATCATCATGAACGCGGCGACCTCGATCATCACCAGCAAGTCCCCCTACTTCGCCCGGGTGTCGCTCACGCTGCCGCAGGTCACCGAGCCCATGGCCGTCTGGGCCTACAAGAACGGCTACCGGCAGGTCTACACGCTGGTCGCCGATTACGGTCCCGGCCACGACGCGGAAGCCGCCTTCAAGAAGGTGTTCACCAAAATGGGAGGCCAGGTGGTGGGCGAGGCGCGCGTGCCGCTGAAGAACCCGGAATTCGGCCCCTACATACAGCGCATCAAGGACAGCAAGCCGCAGGCGATGTTCGTCTTCGTCACCCCCGGCGAGATGCCGATCGCTCTCATCAAGTCCTATCGCGAGCGCGGTCTGGCCAAGGCGGGCATCAAGCTCCTTTCCACCGGCGACGTGATGGAGGACGGCGATCAGGACGCGCTGGGCGACAATGCGCTGGGGATGATCTCCACCCACCAGTACTCGGCCGCCCACAAGTCGCCGGAGAACGCCGCCTTCCTGGCGGCCTACGCCAAGATTGATCCGCTGCGCCCCAATTTCATGTCGGTCGGGGGCTACGACGGCATGGCCGCCATCTACAACGTGATCAAGCAGTTGAACGGCAAGATCGACGGCGACAAGGCGATGGCGGTCCTGAAGGGGATGAAGATCAACAGCCCGCGCGGCCCGATCCAGATCGACGCGGCCACCAGGGACATCGTGCAGAACGTGTACGTGCGCGAAGTCAAGAAGGTCGGCGGCCACTATTACAACGTCGAGTTCGAGACCTTCAAGGCCTTGAGGGATCCGGGGAAATAACGCTCACCTTCCAACCTCGCCCCCCCGGCCCCGCAGATGTGGCGCCGGGGAGGGCGAACCTAGCTCAAAGGTCCAACTATGCATAGTTTACTCGGAGTCCTTTTTGACGGCCTGGCCTACGGCTCCCTGCTGTTCGTGATCTCAGTCGGGCTGTCGATCACCCTCGGCCTGATGGGCTTCAACAACCTGGCCCACGGCGTCTTCGCCATGGCGGGGGGGTATCTGCTGGTGACGCTGATGGGGGCGGCCGGCCTCGGCTTTCTCCCCGCTCTCCCCATCGTCTTTTGCGCGGTGGCCCTGGGAAGCCTGGTGCTGGAACGCACCCTCTACCGGCCGCTCTACAAGAGCACGCCGCTCATCCAGGTGCTCTTGTCGGTCGGCATCATCTTCGTCGCCACCGCCGGGGCCAACTTCATGTTCGGCTCGGGGCAGCAGCCGGTGGTGATCCCCGAATGGCTGGGCGGACAGCTCTCCTTCCTGGGACTCGACCTGTCTCGCTACCGGCTGTTCCTGATGGCGATCGTGGCGGCCATCACCGCGGGGTTGGTCTTCGGCCTGGAGCGCACCCGTTTCGGGGCCAAGATCCGCGCCTCGGTCGACAACCAGCGCATGGCCGAGTCGATGGGCATCCGGGTGGACCGGGTCTTCCAGTTGACCTTCGCCCTGGGGAGCGGCCTGGCCGGCCTGGGGGGGGCGCTGGGGGTGGACGTGCTCGGCCTGGACCCGAGCTTCGCCGTCAAGTACCTGGTCTACTTCCTGCTGGTGGTGGTGGTCGGCGGTCCGGGCTCGGTGTTCGGCACCCTGCTGGCGGCGCTGCTTTTGGGGGTCGCGGACGTGGCGGGGAAATACTACGTGCCCCAGTTCGGCGCCTTCATCATCTATGCGGCCATGATCATCCTGTTGCTGCTGTTCCCCCATGGGCTCCTGGGACGGAGGAAGTCGAAATGAGCGAAAAATTATCCCGGGCCTCGAACCATCTCACTTTTCTGCGGACGCTGGAGCGCTGGAAGCCCGCGGAGATCGTATTCTGGGTGGCGCTGGTCGCCGTCCAGTTCGTTTTCCCGACCAGCCTGGTGTTCGCCTCCCAGATCCTGATCACCGGGCTGTTCGCCCTGTCGCTGGACATGCTGCTCGGCTACGCGGGCATCGTCACCCTGGGACATGCGGCCTTCTTCGGCATCGGCGCCTACACCGCCGGTCTCCTGGCGGCGCACGGCTGGCAGGATCCGCTGCTCGGCCTGGTAGTGGCCGGCGCGGCCGCCGGAATCGCCGGCTACCTGAGCAGTTTCCTCTTGTCGCGGGGCGGCGACCTTACCCGGCTGATGATCACGCTCGGCATCGGCCTGCTGCTCTTCGAGGTCGCCAACTCCGCGGCCAGCATCACCGGCGGGGTGGACGGGCTGCAGGGGGTCGCGGTCGGCAAGTTGCTCGGCCTCTTCGCCTTCGACCTCTACGGCAAGACCGCCTACGCCTACGTGCTGGTGGTCTCGTTCCTGCTGTTCGCCTTCGTGCGCAGCATGATGCATTCCCCCTACGGCCTGGCCCTCAGGAGCATGCGCGAGAACCAGGTGCGCGCCCTGGCCGTCGGCATTCCCATCAACGCGGTGCTGACCAACATCTACACCCTCGCCGCAGTGATCGCGGGGATCGCCGGGGCGCTCCTGACCCAGACCACGCAGTTCGTCGGCATCGACGTGCTGAGCTTCCAGCGCTCCGCCGACCTGCTGGTGATGCTGATCATCGGCGGCACGGCGACCCTGTACGGCGGCTTCGTGGGGGCCGCGGCCTTCATGATGGTGCAGGACCGTCTTTCCAATCTCAATCCCCAGTATTGGCAGTTTTTTCTGGGCGTCCTGCTGATCGTCATGACGCTGTACCTGCGCGGCGGACTGCTCGGCGGCCTGGGCCGGCTGGCGGCTCTCTGCAAGCGCCGGCGCGACAAGGAGCGTTCATGAACCCCATTCTGCAAACCCGGGACCTGTGGAAGGCCTTCGGCGGCCTGATCGTCACCAAGAACGTCAACCTGTCGCTGGCGCGCGGCGCGCGGCACGCGCTGATCGGCCCCAACGGCGCCGGCAAGACCACCCTGATCAACCAGTTGACCGGCGTGCTGCGCCCCTCCAGCGGCCAGGTGTTTTTGGACGGCGAGGACATCACCCGCATCCCGCCCAACGCCCGCGTGCACCGCGGCCTGTCGCGCACCTTCCAGATCAACACCCTGTTCCCGCGGCTGACCCCGCTGGAGGCGGTGACCAACTCGATCCTGGTGCGGGAAAGAAAAGGGCTGAACATCATCAAACGCAGGGTCTTCGGCGTCTCCCGGCGGGTGAACCACGTCGACGAGGCCTATCACCTGCTGGAACAGCTGAACCTCGCCAAGGACTGCCTGGTGGAGACCCACACGCTCGCCTACGGCAAGCAGCGCCTGCTGGAAATGGCGCTGGCGCTGGCGGCCAAGCCCAAGGTGCTCCTTTTGGACGAGCCCGCGGCCGGCGTGCCCGAGGGGGAGAGCGACGAGCTGTTCGCGGTGCTGAACTCGCTCCCCAAGGAGATCAGCATCCTGTTGATCGAGCACGACATGAACCTGGTGTTCAACTTCGCCGACCGCATCACGGTGCTCGTCAACGGCGAGGAACTGGTCACCGGGACGCCGACCGAAATCGCGGAAGATCCGAGGGTGCGCGAAGTGTATCTGGGAAAGGGGCACTAAGATGCTGACTTTTGAACATGTATTTGCCGGTTACGGCGAAGCGATCGTTATCGACGACTGCACCTTCTCCATGGCCGAGGGGGAAAGCATCGCCCTTTTGGGCAGAAACGGCGTCGGCAAGAGCTCGCTGCTGTTGACCGTCATGGGGCACACCAAGCTGCATCGCGGCTCGATCGGCTGGTGCGGGCAGGACCTGGCCAAGGTGCCGCCGCACGCCCGCGCCAAGGCCGGGCTCGGCTGGGTGCCGCAGGAGCGGGAAATATTCCGCTCGCTCACCGTGGAGGAGAACCTGACGGTGACCGCCCTTCCCGGCAAATGGGATCTGAAGGCGATCTACGCGCTCTTCCCGCGCCTGCAGGAGCGGCGCAAGAACCTGGGGAACCAGTTGTCGGGGGGCGAGCAGCAGATGCTGGCCATCGGGCGCGCCCTGATGCTCAACCCCAAGCTGCTGCTCTTGGACGAGCCGCTGGAGGGACTGGCGCCGGTGATCGCCGACGAGCTGTGCCTCTCCATCGAGCGCATGATCCGCGTCGAAGGGCAGTCGCTGATTCTGGTCGAGCAGCACGTCGAGCAGGCCATGCGCCTCACCCACCGCGCCGTGGTCCTGGAGCGCGGGCGCGTGGTGCACAACGCCCCCTGCTCCGATCTTTTGAGCGATCTTTCCGTGCTGGAAAAATGGGTCGGCATACGGATCGCCAACGGCTGACCCGGCCGGCGCAATCAACGATAACTACGAGGTGCCACATGAAGTTCAAGGACATTCTGGTGCATATCGACAACTCGCCGCAGTGCGCGGGGAGGCTGGAGCTTGCCGTAGCGCTCGCCAAGGAGCACGACGCGCAGCTCACCGGGCTTTACGTGATCGTCCACCAGCCGTATGCGACGCAAAACGTGAGCGCGCAAGAGGACGAGGAACGGGCGCAGGGCGCGTTTTCGCGGCAAACGGGGGAAGCGGGGATCCGCGCCGAATGGATCAGCGCCGACTGGAAAACCGTCGGCGTAACCATGGCCGAGGTGATCAATTACCACGCCCACGCCAAGGACCTGATCGTGGTCGGCCAGACCGACCCGCGCGAGCAGCAGTGGGACGTCCCGGCCGACCTCCCCCAGCAGGTCGTGGTGGGCGCCGGCCGGCCGGTGCTGGTGGTGCCGTACGCCGGGAGCTTCAAGACGGTCGGCAAGCGCCCCATCGTGGCCTGGAAAACCGGGAGGCCGGCGGCGCGGGCGGTGAACGACGCGCTTCCCATCCTGCTGAACGCGGAGGAGGTCTTCGTGCTGTCGATCAACGACGTCGGCTGCGAGGCGGACGCGGAGCACGGCGGGAGCATCTGCGCCAATCTGGAGCGGCATGCCATCAAGGTGAAGCAGGACCACATCATGATCAAGACCATACCCGTCGCCAGCCTGCTGGTGAACTACGCCTGGGAACATTCCTGCGATCTGATCATCATGGGGGTCTACGCCAAGAAGACGCGCGGCAAGGACGACCTCGGCCCGGTCGCCAAGGATTTTTTCAACTTCATGACGCTGCCGGTATTGATGTCCAATTGAGCCGTTTCCCCCTTCCCTGCCCGAGGCGCCGGGGAGGGGGAAACGGCTTGCAGGCCTGCGGCCGATCTTTTTTTTGCCTGAACCCGAGCATAGAACGCTTTCTCATATTCCGCGTGTTTAAAAAATTTGATGTTTCAAGCCATCAAAATTGTGGCAATTTTGGCTAAAACACTATATTAAGTATGGCGACGGCGTTATTGGAATGCGAGTCGACCTGCTTGCCGATGCAGTTATCGTTTGCAATGACCGTTGTTTAAAAATGAACCAAGGAGGAAAACACATGCAAGAAGAACCTCGCGAAGAAGTCCTCACTTACGCCCCGTTCACGACGTCCGACGAACCCGGGCGCTTCGGAGCCATGTTGCTGATGGTGTCCCGATATCTCGCCCTGGTCGGCGGCATGATATTCGTGGCGCTCGTCGTGATGTCGCTGGTTTCGGTGGTCGGGCGCAAGTTGTTCAGCTTCGCCGTGCCCGGGGACGTGGAGGTGCTGCAGATGTGCGCCGCCTTCGCCACCTCCACCTTTTTCGCCTACTGCCACATGATCCACGGCGACATCAGGGTCGACTTCTTCACCCACAACATGGCACCCAACAAGATAGCCTTCATGGACTCCATCGGCTCCCTGACCATCGGCCTGTTCGGCGCACTCTACACCTGGCGGATAGCGGTAGGGGCCTTGTCCCTCAAGGAAGTAGGGGAGACCTCGCCCATTCTCGGCTGGCCTGTCTGGATCGCTCAGGCGCTGATGGTGCCGAGCTTTCTCCTGCTGACCATCGCGGGATTCTACATGTGTGCGCATCAAATGCGTTTGGCCATCGGGAGGTCCCTGTGAGCGGTATAGAAATCGGTTTTCTCATGTTCGGCGTCATGTTGGCGCTGCTGGTAGTGCGCATTCCCATCGGTATCGCCATGTTCGGCGTCGGCGCCGCCGGCTACGTTTATCTCTCCGGCGGGGACATCGGCCCGCTGTTGGCAACCCTTAAAAACCTCGCCTACGCCCGCCTTTCCAACTATGACCTGCTGGTGATCCCGCTCTTCCTGCTGATGGGTCAGTTCGCCACCCACGGAGGTCTCAGCAACGCCCTGTTCCGCTGCGTCAGCGCCTTCATGGGTCACATGAAAGGCGGGGTCGCTATGGCGGCGGTCGGCGCCTGCGCCGGCTTCGGCGCCATCTGCGGCTCGTCGCTGGCCACCGCGGCCACCATGGGCCAGGTGGCCCTCCCCGAGCTGCGCCGCTACGGATACTCCGGCGCGCTGGCCACCGGCTGCCTGGCCGCCGGCGGCACGCTCGGCATCATGATTCCGCCGTCGGTGCCGCTGGTCATCTACGCCATCCTGACCCAGGAATCGATCGGTAAACTGTTCATGGCGGCCATCCTCCCCGGCATCATCGCCATGTTCGGCTACATGATCGTCATCCGCCTCTACATCGCCGTCATACCCAACTCCGGCCCCGCCGGCCCCAAAGTGCCGTGGTCCGAGAAGCTTCGCAGCCTGTTCCTGGTGTCGCCGGTGGTCATGGTGTTCGTGGTGGTGATCGTCGGCATCTACGGCGGCTGGACCAACCCCACCGAGGCCGCCGCCATCGGCGCCGCGGCCTGCGGCATCCTGGCGGTCTTGACCGGCGGCATGCGCTGGAAGGGAGTGGTCGAGAGCGCGGTCGGCACGGCGCAGTCCTCGGCCATGATCTTCCTGGTGCTCTTGGGCGCCGACATGCTCAACACCGGCCTTGCCGTCTCGCAGATGCCCGCGGAGCTGGCGACCTGGGTGCAGGGGTGCGGCCTCTCCCCGATACTGGTCATGATCATGATCCTGGTGATCTACGTGTTCCTGGGGTGCGTCATGGATTCGCTCTCCATGATCCTGCTCACCATCCCCATCTTCTACCCGATCGTCATGAAGCTTAACTACTGGAACATGGACGCCACCGACAAGTCGGTCTGGTTCGGCATCCTGGCCCTGATGGTGGTCGAGATCGGCCTGGTGCATCCGCCGGTTGGCATGAACGTCTTCATCATCAACCGCCTGGCCAAGGACGTGCCGCTCACCGACACCTTCAAGGGGGTCATGCCCTTCCTGGCTTCCGACTTCATCCGCATCGGCTTTTTGCTGTTTTTCCCGGTTATTTCCCTGTACCTCGTCCACACCTTTCAACCCTAACCCTCAACCAGAAGGAGGCGCCACATGAAAATGTTGAAAACAAGCCTGATGATCGCCGCAGCCACCCTAAGCCTCGGCGCCAGCATTGCCGCGGCCGCGCCGGAGCCGATTATCCTCAAGGTCTCGCACTTCCTGCCGTCAACCTCGACCTTCCATCTGTACAACGCTGTCCCCTGGTGCGACAAGATCGCCAAGGAGTCAAACGGCAGGCTGAAGTGCCAGATCTACCCCTCCATGCAGTTGGGCGGCACGCCTTCGCAGCTCTTCGACCAGGTGCGCGACGGGGTGGCCGACATCATCTGGACGGTGCCGACCTACCAGGCTGGACGTTTCACCAAGAGCGAGGTCTTCGAGCTCCCCTTCATGGTGGTGACCGCGGAGAAAGGAAGCCAGGCGATGTGGGACTACGTCCACAAGAACGCCATGGACGAGTTCAAAGGGGTGCACCTGATCTTCACCCACGTGCACGACGGCTCCCAGATGCACTTCGGCAGCAAGAACGTCAAGACCCTGGAAGACCTGAAGGGGCTGAAAGTACGTGCCCCGACGCGCATCGGCTCCAAGACCCTGGCCGCTTTGGGCGCGGTGCCCGTGCAGATGCCTGCGCCGGCAGTGCCCGAGGCCATTTCCAAGGCGGTGGTCGACGGCGCCAGCATCCCCTGGGAAGTAACCACCTCTTTGAAGCTGCAGGAAATTTGCAAGACGCACACCGAAGTACCGGCTGGGCATGCCAAGCATTCCAACGCCATCTTCGTCTTCGCCATGAACCTGAACAAGTACAACAGCCTCCCCGCCGACCTGAAGAAGGTGATCGACAACAACTCCGGCCGCGAGACCAGCAAATGGGTGGGACAGATCTGGGATACCCGCTCGGCCCCGGCCAGAAAGATCGCCACCGACCGCCACAATACCATCAACGTGCTGACCGAGACTGAATACGCCCGTTGGGTCAAGGCAACCCTGCCGGTCAGCGAAGAGTGGATGAAGGAAGTCAACGCCAAGGGCGGCAACGGCAAGGCTCTGTACAACGACGCCAAGGCGCTGCTGAAAAAGTACAAGGATTAATCCTCCCCGTCGCACCATCGGCCTCGCGGCCCAGCTAGCCGCGAGGCCATTTTTTTGCCATTTAAACTCAGGGGTTAACCATGGAATCAGCGGCCATCCATGCGGCGAAGGAAATCCTTTTCCTGATCGGCATCATCCTGTTGTTCGGCTCGTTCAGCGGCATCCTGGCGAGAAAGCTCGGGATGCCCGACGTGGTGGTGTTCCTCTTGATCGGCATGTGCCTGGGGCCGGAGCTCGCCGGGGTGATCAAGGTCAAGGCGGACAGCACCGTCAACCAGTTGATCCTCATTTTCGGCTCCTCCTACATCCTTTTCGACGGCGGCGCCGGCCTGAAGCTCAAGGTCCTGAAGGAGGTCTGGATCACCATCCTGATCATCTCCACCGTGGGGGTGCTGATCACCACCGCCATCACCGGCCTGGCCGCCGGCTGGCTCTTGGGGCTGCCGTTGATCACCGCGCTCCTCTTGGGGAGCACCGTCGCCTCCACCGACCCGGCCACCCTGGTGCCGGTGTTCAAGCAGGTCCCCATCAAGGAGCGGGTGGCCCAGACCGTGATGAGCGAGTCGGCCTTCAACGACGCCATGGGGGCCATCGTCACCTTCAGCATCATGGGGGTCGCCCTGGGCACGGGGGGGAAGTTTTCCCTGGGCTCGGCCGCCTTCGGCCTGGTCAGCAACGCCCTGATCGGGGTGCTGGCGGGCGCGGTGCTGGGCTACGCGGCCTCGGTGCTGATCGCCCACGAGAAGTTCGGCTTCCTCATGGAATACGCGCCGCTCGTGACCCTGATGGCGGTGGTCGGGGCCTACCTCTCCGCGGAGAACTTCCAGGCCAGCGGCTTCATGTCGGTGTTCGTCTTCGGCATCATGGTCGGCAACAAGGACAGCTTCGGCTTCAAGATGGAGAATCAGGAGCAGGAGAAGATGGAGGATTTCATCACCACCACCGCCCTGATCATGCGCATGTTCATCTTCATCCTGTTGGGGAGCCAGGTGAACTTCGCGCTGATGGGGAAATACCTCTGGAGCGGCGTGGCGCTGGTGCTGGTTTTCATGTTCGTGGCCCGGCCGGTGACGGTCTTTTGCTGCGCGCTTCCCGACCGCCGCGCCAAATGGAGCCTGAGGGAGCTGCTGTTTATGAGTTGGACCCGCGAGACCGGGGTGATTCCGGGGGCGCTGGCCGGCATCCTTTTGGGCATGAAAGTTCCCGGCGCCGACGTGATCGCGGCGGTTACCTTCATCACAATTTTGCTGACCATACTCATTCAGGCGACCACCACCCGTTGGCTGGCCGGCAAATTGGGCTTGTTGGTGTAAAGCCGTGGCAACCGCGCGGCAAATCGCGGCAAAAATGGCTTCACATCGTAAATTCTCTATGGCTCGTCAATCCCCGACAGTTACGGCCTTAAGCATACTCTTGGCTGCATTCTAGCTTGCTTCGCAAAGTGCGTCGGATGTAACAACTTGTTCAAGATTGATTTTTTTATTGACTTTTATTTTGAAAATTATATAGTGGCCGAAGATTTATATAACATCGGTTTGTAAAAAAGAGCAGTTTTGTCTTCTCTCAAAGAGTTTCTTAGCACCGATAAAGAGATTAGCCATTACCGTTCGAACATTATTTAAATTTTTTAATTTTGGCTGACAGCTTTCCTGATGGAGCGGACAACATGAAGGTGGGGCGTTAAACCTTTTATTGAGGAGGTATTGTCAATCCCATTCCGTCAAATGGGATGTAGTCCGAAACATTGCAATTCAATCGCAGTTGAACATCAACCCTAGGAGGGAACACGCATGAAGTTAAAAACGACAGTAGCAATCGCAGCAGCAGCAGGCGCACTTTGCGCCCTCGCCGTTCCGGCACTGGCTGAGACGACCTTTTACGGTTCTGCCCGCGTTGGTACCTGGTACGACACCACAAAGATTCACTCGCCCCTGGGCACGCCCAACTCCACCACCAGCTCCACCGACTTCGACATGCGCAACCAGGTCACCAGCCGTTTAGGCGTGGCCACCAACACCGACAAACTGGGCGGCAAGGTCGAAATCGGCGTCGGCGGGCAGACCTCGTTCGTCAACGGCAAGGCCGGTGACGTGAACCAGGACGGCGTCCAGGTAGGCATGGGCGGCAACACGGCGGTCTACATCCGCCACATCTACGGCACCTACAAGTTCGACGCAGGCACCCTGTTGATCGGCCAGACCTTCCAGCCCTACTTCTTCGCTTCCGAGCAGGTCGCAAACGACGACAACGGCAACGCCAACGACGGGACCGGCGGCACCTACGACGGTCGTCAGCCGCAGATCAAATTCACCTCCAACGCAGGCTTCTACGGCCTGATCATGCGTCCTTCCGGCATCAGCGCCGCCACCAACCTGACTGCGGCCGCGAACGGCGTCAACGCCAACGCCGCCAACGTCAACAGAGCCATCTACCTGCCCAAGATCTCCCTGGGCTGGGACGGCAAAATCAGCGGCATCGCCCTCGGCGCTGGCGTTGTCGGCCAGAGCGTAAGAGCGACCACTCCTGGCGCCAACCTTAACCAGCAGATCGTCTCGGTGATGGGTTACGTACACGGCAAAGCTAAATTCGGTCCCTTCGACGCTTACACCAACCTGGCTGCCGGCAAGAACCTCGGCGACATGGGCATCGGCGAAGGCGCGGGCCAGAGCCTTGCGACAATCCCGTCGGGAGTCGGCATCTCCGGCGCGCAGATCGGCACCAACTTCATCGAGGACGCGTTCACCTGGTCTGCCCTGCTGGGCGCCGGCTACACCATCACCCCGATGTTCAAAGCCAACTTGGGCGCCGGCTATGCCAACACCCAGGCCTCCAGGCTTGCTTCTGGCCTCAGCCCGAAAAAGCATGACGACAAACTCCAGGCTTTCGTCAACTTCCCCATCACCATCGCCAAAGGCGTCTTCGTTGTGCCCGAAGTCACCTACCGCGACCTGCTCTTCGCTGCCGACGGCACCAGAAGGCAGAAAGACTACATCTACGGCGCAAAATGGGAATTCGACTTCTAATCCCAGATGGACCGTATAGCAACAGAAAAACCCCGGGCATGCCCGGGGTTTTTTTTCGCCTAATCGCGCGCGAGTCCGCCGAAAAAATTGCAGACGCGTAGGTTGCCTACGGGTGCGCCGTGAAACGCAACATTACTTCGGCGCCATCACCGCAACGTCGCGTTTCCCGCATCAACGCGACCTACAGAACCTTCAACCTCGCCGCTCCCCCTCCCCGTCCAGAAACAGGTGCAGAACTCGGATTTCGCAGCATGACCGCGCATGTTCTTCATAACAATTCGGCAAAAATACAAAAACTTCTGAAGGGCCCTGGACGGCGCAATGTTTAGTTGCTTCGCCTATGGATTTGTCGTACAATCCAGGCGCATTGCTGCATATGTGATTGATTTAACATAACTTACCGGCAAACTCTAGCATTTGCCCTTCGCCTTTTGTCTTTTGCACAGCCAATGGAGAAAGCACATGAAATTCCGTCTGATCCTTTCAGCATTCTTGATTATTGCAGCTGCAGTCAGCACCGCCTGGAGCGCGCCTGCCACGGTGTATGTCGCCGAGTTCAGCGTAAGCGGCACGAGCAAGCCGGAAGAGATGAAAACGACCATCCAGTCGCTTTTGCTATCACGGCTTGCCACCGAAAAGCTCACGACGGTTGCCAAGCAACCCGATTTCCCCGGCATCAAAGTCTCCGGTAGTTATCTGCTGAGCGGCGCTTTCTTCAGCTTGGACGCGGTCGCTACGGACGCTTCCGGAACGGTGATCTCCAGGGCGTATGCACAGGGGAAAAGTCCCGACGAGCTAATCCCTGCGGTAGGCACGCTGGCCAAGTCCATCTCCGAGAGCATCGAAAAGTCGGCTTCGGTTGCCGCCTCCCGGACCCTTCCTGCAATCGCCGCAGCGACGGCCCCGGCTGCCGCTGCCGTGACGGTTTCCGCAGCATCGACCGTTGCCGCCCAAGCCGCGCCGACCGCG
>CAIYDQ010000053.1 GCA_903925075.1 uncultured Geobacter sp. | reverse complement strand
TCCACGTATTGCCTCCAAACCTACCTTTGCCTTGAACTCGGCAGTATGGAAATTCCTCGTCTTCGCTTCACTCATCGTCGGTCGTTCCTCATGAAAGCGTACAGCTTAAACTACTGTCTCAAAACTGGGGTCCACTATAACGGTAAAAAGATGCAGTTTACCGATAGCGGTTTGACTGCAGGTACTAACTACTGCTACCGGGTTTATCCTCTTAAAACCGATTCCTGTCCCAACTGGCAGAACCAGGCGGCCCAGTTCAGTTATACTGCTCCGAGCAACACTCTGCCAGCCCAGCCGGTCAACCTGACCCCTGCAGATGGCGCCACAGATGTCTATGAGTTGCTTCCAACCTTGACCGCCTCCCCATTCAGTGACCCTGACGCAGGAGACACCCACTATGCAAGCCAATGGCAGATCAGTACCATATCCGGTGGAACGGCTTACAACAGCGGTACGGTTGCTCCTGCCACAAGCCACACCGTGACAACGGCGCTTACCACCAACACCACCTATTACTGGCGGGTCAGATACCAGGACAATAAGGGTGAATGGTCTCCCTATTCCAGTGATACTTCCTTTGTCATCACCAATGCAGCGCCCAACCCGCCGGTTAATACCCTTCCGGCAACCAGTGCTACCGATGTTACCATTTTTCCGACACTGACCGCCTCCAGCTTTACCGACAGCAATGCCGGCGATACCCACAAGGCCAGCCAGTGGTTGATAAGCACGGGCAGCGGAGCGGCCTTTGACGCAGGTATTGTCTACAACAGTGGCAACGCCGCCGGGTCAACAAGTCACACCATAACCAGCAGTCTCACGTTATTCAGCACCGTACATTACTGGAAAGTACGCTACCAGGACAGCAGGGGCGACTGGTCCAGTTATTCGAACGAAACAAGCTTTTCCACCATCAGCAATGTGCCGCCCAATCAACCGGTAAATTCCAAACCAGCCAATGGTGCAACCGGGGTGGAGCGAAAACCGGTCTTGATTGCATCTACATTTGTTGATCCTGGTGATACCCACCAGGCCAGTCAGTGGCAGATCAGAAATGCAAGTGTCAATGTCTATGACAGCGGCATAGTTGCCGGCTCGACAAGTCACACTGTCAGCACGGCTCTGGCCGGCAGTACTCTTTTTTACTGGAAGGTACGTTATCAAGACAGCAAGGGGGTATGGTCGAGTTATTCTACTGAGACAACATTTACTACCAATAATTTGATCAGCGAATGGCATCTGGATGAGGGAAACGGTGCAACTGCTGCTGATTCCTTTGGCAGCAATACCGGAACAATCAGAAACGGAGCGGTCTGGGACAGCACCACTGCCTTTCTTGGCAAGGCCCTGATTTTTAACGGCAGCACCAATGATGTCATCTGGACCTATAGCGCGGGAATACCGGCCAACAACTTTACCCTTGAGGCCATGGTCAAGGCCACCACCACCCATCAGATCGATGTGGAATCCACAATCTCGGCAGACGGTACATCGGGCCAGAGATATCTATTCGGCGCCAATCACAGCGGCACGGATGGTGGCGCCGGTGTGTCTGTCGGCACTAACGGCATATCGGTTTACGAACACGGTGGCGGCTACATGCCACCACTGGCAGTGTACAGTGGCTCTCTGGGGACGGTCTGGAACCATATCGTCGTCACCTATACCAACAAGCAACCCCGGATTTACCTGAACGGTGTCCTGGCCCGCACCGGCCTGACCTCTCCAAAAAACAATGTCTATGCCCCCAACCGCCTTTGGTGGGGGGGCGTACGGCTTCTTCCCCGGCACCATAGACGAGGTGAGAATTTACGGCAATACCTTGAGTGATGCGGAGATCTTGCAGCGCTGCAAGGATCTGGGTAAATGCGCACCGTAAGATGGACAGCAAAAGATCACATGATGTACGACAAGAAATCTGAGAACACAGGATTGAAGAGAAGGAATAAGGAGGATTGGCAGCCATGAAAAAGGAAAAATTGGGGACATCTGTGTTCTTTTCCCTGCTGATCCTGCTACTTGCGGAGATTGCTTGCACTTTCGGAGCTACTGCCCTTGCCGCAACTATGCCGGTTTTTGAGCCACTCCCGTCAATTGACGCTCAGGTGGATAAACCGACAGCTGTGACCGTGGACGCCCAAGGACGGCTCTACGTGGCCGAGTCTGAAAACAACTGGGTGCTGGTCTTCACCCAGGGTGGCCAATACCTGGCCACCCTCACCGGACTGGCCAAGCCCATCAGCGTCGCCGTGGATGCGGCCGGCAGGATCTATGTCGGCCGCGCATCGCTTGGCAACGTCACCGTCTTTGCCGCCGACTTTACCAAGCAGTTGAAACTCGGCAATGGCGACGGAGAGTTCATCGAGCCGGCTGATATTGATATTGACAGTAGCGGCCAGATCTACGTGGTAGACAAGGACAACAACACGGTTCGGGTCTATAACGCTGCCGGGGTACTGCTCAAGAGTATCGGCACCAGAGGAAACGGCAACGGTCAGCTCTACCATCCAACTTCTCTTGCCATCGACCCCGTCTCCTTCGAACTGGTCATCATCGACCATCCCCAGATTTGGGACGATTTCCCCCAAGCTTTGGTCGATGGGGCACGCATCCAGTTCTTGGGCATGGACGGCACCTTCCATCGCGGCTACCCCAAGTTCGGCTACAACATGAACGCCGGTCAGCTGGTCAAGCCCATGCAAGTAGCAGTCGACCCGGATAACCGTATCTATGTCAGTGAATCCCGGTGGCAGAAGGTCATGGTCTATGGCAAAGACGGTGTCTTTCTCGGCATGATCGACAACAACACCCATCCGTTGCGCACGCCGCTTGGGCTGTGCATGACCGCGGCCAGCCATCTGTATGTGGCTTCCCTCCTTGGTGAAAAGGTGGATGTCTATGGGATCGATGCGCATTCGACAATGAGCCTTGCGCCCAGCACCCTTAACTTCACGACCACCGAGGGCGGCAATGCCCCTGACCCGCAAACCGTCACCATTAAGAACAACGGGAAGCAGGCCCTGACCTGGACCGCAACGACAACCACGGCCTGGCTCAACCTGGATCCCGCAGTCGGCACCCTGCAACCAACGACCACAGGTGCGCTGACCGTTGGGGTAAAAAACACCGGTCTTGCCCAGGATACCTACCAAGGCAGCATTTCGATAATGGTCTTGGGCATGACGGAAAAGGTAGCGGTACCCTGACTGTCAAGCCCAACCCCCTACTGGTCAGCCCTGACAGTCTCTCATTTACGACCACAACTGGAACCAACCCGGTCACCCAGCCCCTGTCCGTGACAAACGCCGGGACCGATAAATTAAACTGGAGTGCGACCGCTGACCAGCCCTGGCTCAAATTAAGCAAGGCCACTGGTCATGCTCCTGATCAGATTGAAATCGATGCGGATGTCTCGAATCTTGCACTCGGCACCCATACCGCTACTATCACCTTCATTAATGACTCCACCGGCGGCAGCGTACAAGTCCCGGTCAGTCTGTGCATAACCAAGCCCAACCCCCTGCAGGTCAGTCCTGCCAGTCTCTCGTTTACGACCACGAAGGGCACCAATCCGTCTCCTCAGCCCCTGTCCGTGGCTAACGCCGAAACCGATCCATTGCACTGGAGCACGACCGCGGACCAGAGCTGGCTCAAATTAAGCAAGGCTACTGGTAGTGCGCCTGACCAGGTTACAATCGGTGCGGATATCTCAACTCTTAAACCCGGCACCCATACCGCTACCATCACCTTCATCAATGACTCCACCGGCGGCAGCGTGCTGGTACCGGTCAGTCTGAGCATAAGCGAGCCCAACCCCCTGCAGGTCAGCCCTGCCAGTCTCTCGCTTACGACCACGAAAGAAACCAGCCCGTCCACCCTGGCCCTTTCCGTGGCTAATGCCGCAGGGAAAGCTCCATTAGAGTGGGATGCAGCTGCGAACCAGAGCTGGCTCAAATTAAGCAAGGATAAAGGCTCCACACCTGACGACAAGGTTGAAATCAATGCAGATGCCTCGGCTCTTGCGCCCGGCACCTATACCGGAACCATCACTTTCAGCTCGACCAGAGGTAACGTACTGGTCCCGGTCACCCTGAGGGTCGGCACGTTTCCATGGCTCATCATCATTCAGGATATCGCCATTATTGGCGAACAGCTACAGAAACAGGACAAAGAAAATAAAAGCAAGACAAGTAAGGACCAGAAGCCCGCAAAGATCAGCGGACCGGAAGTCAGATAACCTGCCGAAAAACTCCCTGGCCCCAGAATGCAGAACCAGGGAGTTTTATAGCAAATAGTTACATGTGTGATTTATGAGGGCAAGAAGACTATAAATTATGGCTATGAATGTGAAGAGTAAACATTAGTACCTTACTCCTGAAAGCCTGTCATAAAAAACAAGAAAATTTTTCTGCTA